>JBDSHU010000061.1:0-4936 GCA_039918335.1 Methylotenera sp.
GTTGCAATTTATTATCAGTAGTGCCAGCAAATGTTTATGGTTATGCCGCAACAGCAGGATTCGCACTTTCAACGAATACTGCAGCTAGTTATGGCGCAATGAACTTTACGAATCCAACATTAATTGTTGCGCTTTCAGTGGTTATCGGTGCCGTGTTCGGGTTGTTGTCTGGCAAGTTAGCAGGCATATTAGGCAAGTAATTACATATTTTTAATCATTTATGTTTAAATAAAAAACCGCCAGCGTGGCGGTTTTTTTTATTTTGCATACTTAATAATATTAATTGTTTTTAAATACTTTAAAGCCATAGTAAGTACCAAACTCACCTTCCGGCTCATGATATACAAACAACATATTGTTGGCATAGCCCGTGCCATTAAAATGATTTTGCGAGCGTAGCTTCAAGTTTTTCGGTAATTCGCTTTTACCAACATATTTACCGCTTAAATCAAATACCAACACGGCTTTATGGTCTACATCAATCATGACCAGCTCTTCACCTTTCACTCCACTATAAGCAACGTAATGGTCACTTACGTCATCAAAAGCCACGCCTGCTTTGGTAAAGTCTAAAGTAATTTCACTGACTTTTTCACGCGATTTTATATCAACGACCCATACTTTATTGCCGCGCTCTTGCTTCGCATAATATAGTTTTGCTTCTGGGTTATAGCTTGGCATGGTGGCCGCATCACCAAATGCAGGGTTAAATTGCATCACTTCATTTGAAGTGTCCTTCACTTCACCTGTTTCAGATAAGTCAATTGCATAAATACCAGTATTAGGTGAAAACCCCACATCACTAGACACGTTGTAAGTAATGGTTTCTAACTTATCGGAATTCGAGTTGTAATAAATAGAGCGGTTGTCATAACCTGGCTTGGCTGAATTAACGTATTTACCTTCGTCATCATAAGCATGGATTTGTGATTTAGAAGTAGCAGCTTCAAACTCGCTGGCCATGGGTGCTAAACCGCCATCGGCAATGTAATAACGTTTTAAACCCGGGATATGTGCCACCGTCATGGGGCGAGTGCTTGGTTTTTGTGCGAGTGGGATCTTAATGCCTACTTGCGCTTCTGGCAGAATTTCAGCGTATGCAGATGGTAATGATGTTGTTAAAGCAATGGAAAATAACATAGTGGAGATGCGCATAATTACTCTTTCTTGTGAAGTCAATTTTGATTGCGTTGCAGTTTAGTCATTAGCTGACCATATTTGTTCAATTACGTTAGAGTCGTTTAAGGTTTTTTCTCAATCAGCATGGCGTCGCCGTAACTAAAAAATCGATACTTTTTTTCTATAGCTTGTGTGTAAGCATTTTTAATGTTTTCCATGCCGCCAAAAGCTGACACTAACATGAGCAGCGTGCTTTTAGGTAAATGAAAATTGGTAAATAAGCGGTCTACTACTTTAAATTGATAGCCAGGCGTAATAAATATACTGGTTTCACTATTGCCCGCGGTTAAAGCACCGTGCTGCGCTGCGCTTTCTAAGGCGCGCAAAGCCGTAGTGCCAATGGCCGTAACTTTGCCGCCATGCAATCTGGTTTGGTTAATCATATCAATTGTAGCTTGCGAGATATTGTATAGCTCGCTATGCATTTTGTGTTCATCAATATTATCCACACGAACTGGTTGAAAGGTGCCTGCTCCCACATGTAAAGTCACATATGCGATATTGACGCCTTTTTGTTTAAGTGCTTCCAGTACAGTCTCGTTAAAATGCAAGCCAGCAGTAGGTGCGGCAACTGCGCCTAGATGTCGGCTAAACACGGTTTGATAGCGCTCCTCATCTTCGCTGGTGGCTGCATGGGTAATATAAGGTGGGAGTGGTAGTGCACCATGCAGCTCTAATAAATCTAAAACTGAAGCCTCATTTAAAAATCGTAACTCGAATAAATCATCATGTCGCGCCGTGACTTCCACATCAAACGCATCGGCTAATTTTAATTGACTGCCTACTTTAGGTGCACGTGAGGCGCGAATCTGAGCATAAGCGATATGCTCATTGATTACCCGCTCAATCATCACTTCAACGTTTCCGCCGGTATGTTTATGACCAAACAGACGTGCTTTGATCACGCGGGTATCATTAAATACCAGCAGATCTCCAGTTTGCAGATAATTGGGTAAATCAAGAAATAGCTTGTCATTCACGCTGCCATTTTCACCATTGACATGCAACATACGGCTGGAAGCTCTATCAGATGTGGGGTGTTGGGCAATTAATTCAGGAGGTAAATAAAAATTGAAATCTTCTGTTCGCATAAATCTCAGAGCTTGCTATAATAATGAAGTTGCAATTATACAGATAATGTATTTTCCAGAAGCCGGGATGGCGGAATTGGTAGACGCACGGGACTCAAAATCCCGCGTTGGCGACAACGTGGGGGTTCGATTCCCCCTCCCGGCACCAGTGAATAGATTTGAAATTGTACTAGGTTCGCCTAGAAAACATCTGTTGCGTTTTGAGGCTGATAATGAAACTTTCATTACCAGCCTTTATCGTAATGGTAGGCATTCTGTAACAAAATGTTACGATAAATAACAGATGTCATTGAAGTTTGTTAATTCGGATGATAATTTTGCATTCAAATGGCTTGAAATTTGGTTAGTGGTCAAATTGATCGTTTATGTGTTTGACGATGATTTGGGTTGTACATAATAGGTTTAATTATGTCGATAACATTTGCAGAAGCACAAATTACTGTAAGGCCTAATAGTTCGCTGTCACCGTTAAATAGTCTTAAGCTATTAGTGGTGTTGTTTGTGATAGCCTTGCTTGTTGCGTTAAGTTTTGTAAGTGTAGGGGCTTGGTTGGTGTTGCCTTTTGCAGGGCTGGAATTAATCGCGTTTACGTATGCTTTTTATTATTTAAGTTTACGAGCCAATGATTTTGAAATGGTCACCGTAACTGGTGACGCAGTGGTAGTGGAAAAATTTGGGTATAAGCAAAATAGTAAGGTTGAATTTCAGCGATATTGGGCACAAGTTACTTTACGCAAACAAGTAAATGGAATGAATGCATTGTTCATTGGATCTCATGGCAAAGAAGTAGAGTTCGGTCATGATTTTATCAATGATGAGCAGCGAATATCCATCGCTAAAGAGCTTAAGTTGATATTAAAGAAAATTTAATTTTAAAAAATAATTATTAAAACTTGATTTTGGAGTAAGTATGGTAAAGCAAGGTATGAAAAGTGTAGGGTTAGGCCTACTTCTATCGTTAACTGCTATTCGTGCAAGTGCTGATTACAGCTGGAACTTTCCAGAACCTGTCACGCCAATGGCGCTAGATACGTTGAACGTACACAATAAATTTATGCTGATTACTGCGATAATATTTTTTGTAGTACTAGCGATCATGATTTACTCAATTTTTGCGCATCGCAAAAGCAAGCAATTTAAGCCAGTGGCTGATAAAGCGCCTTCAACTGCCGTTGAAATATTTTGGACGCTCATTCCTTTTGTTATCCTGTTGTTAATCGACTTTGTGATTATGGGTATTCCTGCTTATCACAGCGTAGTGATGATGGAAGATACGCGCGATAAAGCTACTATGGTCATTAAGATCACAGGTTCGCAGTGGCGCTGGCAATATGAGTATTTAGATGGTGAAGCTCAGGGTATTAAGTTAGTGAGTACTTTAACCACTACTGAAGATGAAATGAAGAATAAGGCGGAGAAAAAAGAACATTATCTGCTGGAGGTTGATAATCATCTAGTGTTACCGGTTGGTGAAAAAGTTCGTATACTGATGACGGCCACCGATGTGTTGCATAACTGGTGGGTGCCGCAGTTCGGTTCATCTCGCGTGGCTGTGCCTGGTTTTATTCGTGAAACATGGGTTCAGGTAGATAAGGCCGGTACTTATCGTGGTCAATGTAAAGAATTATGTGGTAAAGGTCATGGCTACATGCCGGTTGTAGTGGATGCAGTACCGATGGATGAGTACAAAGTATGGGTTGCCGCGAAGAAAGAAGAGCTTGCAAAAGCCGACGCTGGTGCTGATAAAGAGTGGACTAAAGAAGATTTAGTGGCTACAGGTAAAGGTGTTTACGAGAAAAACTGTGCAGTTTGTCACCAAGTGAGTGGTGCTGGTTTGCCGCCTGCATTCCCGGCAATGACTGGTAGTGCGATTGTACAAGCGCCAATATTTGGTGCTGATGGTAAATATTTAAAAGACAGCCATCTAGATAGAATATTAAACGGTAAAGGTGTAATGCCAGCCTGGAAATCAACGTTAAACGATACTGACATCGCTGCTGTTATCACCTATGAGCGAAATGCTCTTGGAAATAGCGTTGGCGATATGATTCAGCCGTCGCAAGTTAAAGCCGCTCGCCAATAATTGAGCCTGCTAAATAATAATCAGTAAATCTAAAATCCACAGTAATAACTTAATAATTATTCAGTTTAGTAATTAGGAGAATGCAATGAGTACAACTACGGTAGCACATGATGCAGAACATCATGACCACCCAACGGGGATTATGCGTTGGTTAACCACCACCAACCATAAAGATATTGGTACGATGTATCTTACATTCTCGCTGATTATGTTTTTTGTTGGCGGTGCGATGATTTTGGGTATACGTGCTGAATTGTTTAAGCCGGGTCTGCAATTAATGAATCCTGACTTTTTTAACCAACTCATTGGTGTTCATGCCTTGATCATGATTTTCGCGGCATTGATGCCTGCGGCTACTGGTTTTGCTAACTGGATGATTCCACTACAAATTGGCGCGCCAGATATGGCTTTGCCACGTTTGAATAACTGGGGCTTTTGGCTATTACCACCATCAGCAATCTTATTAACATTACCATTCACATTAGCCTTATTCGGTATTGGTGATGGTGCACTGGCTACTGGTTGGACTTTCTATCCACCATTGTCTGTACAAGGTGGTATCGGTGTTGACTTCGCAATTTTT
>JBDSHU010000062.1:0-3673 GCA_039918335.1 Methylotenera sp.
TATGGACTTTAAGACAGACTATATTGCCGGTCGCGACACCCGCACGGATACACCCATGCTAGCGGTGCAATGTGTAATTATTTCAAGTGAAAACACGCCACCACATTTAGAGTTTCAATGCACTAATGGGCAGACTGTTAAAATTGCGCTTAGTAATGAGCTCGTATATGCGATGACTAATATGATGCTGCTTGCTACGCGCGAAGCAGGCTGGGATTTATTAATGATGTCGAATAGTACGCAAATCAGCCTTAACCCTTCACAACAAGTATTGCATTAACATAATGGAATATCGTCAATTAGGCAGTTCTGATCTACTCGTTTCTTCTGTTTGTCTAGGCACCATGACCTATGGGGATCAAAACACGGAACCTGAAGCACACGAACAACTCGATTATGCCTTGTCGCAAGGCATTAACTTTATCGATACGGCCGAGATGTACCCTGTACCGCCCAAGGCTGAGACCTGTACTCGCACTGAAACCATGGTGGGTAATTGGCTTAAAAATCAGGCTAGAGATAAAATTGTGTTAGGGACTAAAGCCGCTGGACCGCGTCGCGGTGTCAGTTGGATACGCGGCGGACCTGCTTCTTTAGATAGAGCCAACATCCGCGCCGCTATCGATGGTTCGTTGCAACGTTTGCAAACGGATTATATTGATATTTACCAGTTGCATTGGCCCGAGCGCAATGTGCCGATGTTTGGACAATACCAATTTGATCCTGCCGGTGAATTTGAATCGGGCAGCTATGGACAAGGCGATGAGAAAGAATGGGTGTCGATTCAAAATCAGCTTGAAACACTGGCGGAGCTCATCAAAGAAGGAAAGATACGCTATATCGGATTGGCCAATGAACAGCCGTGGGGCGTAATGGAGTTCCTACGTGTTGCCAAAGAATTCAACCTGCCACGTATCGCCAGTTTGCAAAATGGCTATAACCTGCTGAATCGCACGATGGAGTTTGGGATGTCAGAAGTGTTATACCGCGAAAAAGTGGGCTTACTTGCTTATTCTCCCTTGGCTTTTGGACATTTAACCGCTAAATATAGCGATGACCCTACCGCCAGAGGTCGTGCAACGATGTTCAGAGGCTATGCACAACGCTACACAAAAACTAATGTCACGCCTGCGACTATTGCCTACGCCAAACTTGCTCGCCAACATGGCATGACACCTGCACAGCTGGCACTTTCATTTGTATACCATCGCTGGTTTGTTACCAGCACTATCATTGGCGCTACTAGCATGGAGCAGTTGAAAGAAAACATAGCCGCTTGGGATACAAAATTATCTGCAGAAGTCATGCAGGAAATTGAAAGTTTACATTTGAAGATGACGAATCCCGCGCCCTAGCTTGCTAAGTAAAGCTCATTTTTTTAAGCATTATTTCAATTTCAAGTCTTTGACTATGTTAACTAAAGCACAAAGTTAACCATTGGATTCGCATAAGATATATAAACTGAGGGTTATTATTAACTTAATTAATCAGCACTATAGAACCTGTTGGTGTAAATGGGTTTCACCCAGCAGTAAAAGCTATTTAATTAGGAAAATTATGTATCTGCACAAAAATGCTTTTCTGAAGTACGGTCTGTATATAACTGGGCTGTTATCGTTGCCTATACTAGTTGAAGCGAAAGAAGTACTTACCGTTGAACAGGCAATGTTAAAGTGTAAAACAATCTATCCATCACAATTTGAGTCGAAAAAGAGGTTAGCGTGTTTTGATAGCATTAGCACGCCAGCCATTGAGGGTAATTCCAATCAAGTGAATCCGGAGAATGCACTTACTAATCAGGCGAATGCCGCCAATACCGCGGATGTTAATAATACGCCTAAGACTGAAATTACAGTCGCTATTATCAAACCCACAGCAGAACTTACTTATCTTGAAAGAAAATGGCGCTTAACTTCACAGGGTGATTGGGATATTAGTGATTTTGAGACTTATAAGTCTAATTATTTATTAATAACAGGCACTAACAACACCAATGATACGCCTGTAACCCCAAGTCAAAACAAGCTGGAAGATAGGAATTTAGACGCTAAAGATTTGAAATTTCAATTAAGTTTAAAAACGGAAATGATGAACAACATTCCGTTTATTCGTAGTCTGCCGTATGTCACTAGCTCTAGAATTTGGGGCGCATACACTCAGCAATCCTATTGGCAGGTGTTCGATGGCGGAGCTTCCAGACCATTGCGAGAAAATAATTATGAGCCTGAACTCATATTGTCTTTAGGGATTGATAATCAGGTGAATGGCGTTAAGAAGAACTATATTCCTAGAATGTTGAATCTTGGTGTGGTGCATCAATCCAACGGCCGGTCTGACCCAATTTCCAGAAGCTGGAATCGCATTTACCTTGAAAGTGGATGGGAGCTAACCGATCAACTTTCTTTAATGGTGCGTCCATGGTGGCGAGTGCCTGAAGATAGAGATGACAATCCGGATTTAGAAAAATTTATGGGGTATGGCGATGTGACATTCAGGTGGGAAGACATGAGGCGTAAAAATGCCGCAACACTTTTGCTGCGTAATAATTTTCGCAGTGATAACAAAGGCTTCGCTCAAATCGATTTGCAAAGGCAGGTTTTTAACAATCCTTATCTAAAATTACACTTAATGCTCTCAACTGGTTACGGAGCCAGCTTGCTTGATTATAATCACTCACAAAGTATATTGGGGCTCGGAATTTCGTTAGGAGAATAATTTTCTGAGTAAATTTCTTCAGTAGAGTTGTACCCATTCATTTTTTAATCAATAATCTCCAGCTTGCGTCACCCATTATTTGAATATGTCCAATCAGTCACTCCTTAATCGCAGTCTGCAATCTGTGTGGCATCCTTGCACACAGATGAAGCATCACGAATCTTATCCACTCATTCCAATTCACAAAGGGGAGGGCGTTTGGCTTTATGATGCAGAAGGAAAGCGTTATTTAGATGCGGTCAGCTCGTGGTGGGTGAATTTGTTTGGGCATAATAATCTGCGCATTAAGGAGGCGATTAAACAGCAACTTGATACTTTAGAGCATGTGATGCTGGCCGGTTTTACGCATGAGCCTGTGGTTGAATTGTCTGAAAAGTTGGCTAAGCTCACAGGCTTAGGCCATGCGTTTTATGCAAGTGATGGCGCAAGTGCGACTGAAATTGCACTCAAGATGAGTTTTCATTATTGGCGTAATTCTGGACAAATAAACAAAACAAAATTTATTAGCCTGCAAAATAGTTATCATGGCGAGACCTTAGGCGCGCTTGGCGTGACTGATGTGGCGATTTTTAAGGATACTTATGCGCCTTTACTCATACAATCTGCGCAAATGCCTAGCCCGGATTTTAGGCTGGCGGAAGAAGGTGAAAGTGCCGAGGTTTTTGCACTAAAATGTGCCGAGCAGCTAGAGCAATATGTGAGTAAACATCATCAAGAGTTAGCGGCTTTTATCATCGAGCCGTTAGTGCAATGTGCAGCTGGCATGGGCATGTATCATCCCGTGTATCTGCGACGTGCACGTGAGATTTGTAGCAAATATGCAGTACATTTAATTGCCGATGAAATTGCAGTGGGCTTTGGACGTACTGGAACGATGTTTGCTTGTGAACAGGCGAATATTACTGCTGACTTTATCTGTTTGTCTAAAGGCATTACTGGCGGTTATTTACCTTTATCA
>JBDSHU010000063.1:0-3484 GCA_039918335.1 Methylotenera sp.
CCCGCGATTCGTTGGTAAAGCTTAAGTTAGCAGGATTCAAATGGCCTACCTTCCCAGAGCTGATATCAGTGAACAACCAAATAGTTCCGTTACTATCCATTTCCAATGGCGCCATTGGTCTACTCACCAATGCACCGCTAGCGTCTACGCTGGTGATCATGCCTATGGTCATATCTTCAATGATCTTGCAAAGTTGAATTAGCGCGGGATTAGTTTGGGTTTCAGTTTTCATTTAATACTCTCTAAGAATTGAATGAGGGAAGATTCATGCTGGAAAGTCATCAAGATTTTTTGGCTCAACTATTTTTCTTGCATTGTGTTCATTACGAAGTCTGGCAGACATCTCATAAGCGACTTTACGAATGCGCATAATGGAGCCAATTGGACGATGGGCTATTACGCCATGCCATGGGCTAAACGACATGCCATCGTCTACCGCTACAGAACGCGCTTCGCTCCAAGCAACTTGAGGTGTGGCTGTAATACGTGCAACCGCAATATAAGGACTCTGTTCTTCTGACCATACGACCGAGGCGTCTTCAATTGGCATCGTTTCCAGGTCTGTGCAAAGCTGTACTCGCAGCTCCCACTCGGCTTGATTGGTCGCAAAAAACTCAACCACCGCATCACGCAAACCATTTGGTTTACCGTTAACGTTAAGCGGGGCATTGGTAAGTGCCTGCAGTTCAGCAGAAACTGGTGCAATCGATACTTTTGCCATGTAAGGGCCAAATAACATAGGTACTTGGCTAAAAAATGATTCCCCTAGAATATGCGTTTCGGGATGACCGCCCATGGCTTTTATGGTTGGGCTTTCACCGCCAAAAGCTTCAATGATTTTTTCCGTGCCACGCAACACCGCTGATAACGCTTTCTTTAGAGTCGGCGCTCTGTCAGTAGTAGTAGCTAATAGTTTCAAACTGCTCAAAAACTTTTTCGCGCCAGGTGTCAAAAATGCTGGGCCATTTACCAGTACAAAATCTTGCGTCACATCACTTTCACTGCCTTGCAGTCTCTCACCTTCAACGCCTACCACTTTGATGGCCAAGCCACGTGGCGTTGAAACGCTATCATCAAGCATATCGCCAGGTACTGTAGAAAATCGCATCACTACGGGCCAACTGCCAAC
This sequence comes from Methylotenera sp., assembly GCA_039918335.1. Lineage (GTDB taxonomy): Bacteria > Pseudomonadota > Gammaproteobacteria > Burkholderiales > Methylophilaceae > Methylotenera. The sequence continues at coordinate 1,130 of JBDSHU010000063.1, forward strand.
CTTGGCAAAAATACCTTGCGCCAATACTGGGGGCAGCCCTTCTAATACAGTAAGTTCACCGCGAAGCAAGCCATGGCTTTTTGCATGCACACTGCGGGTTGTATGACCAGAATCTTTAAAGGTAGTTTCAGAAATACTATGTAACGTTTCCACTAATTCGGCGCTTGTTTCTGCTTCGCTTTCTTCTGACACCTCGTACTTAGCATCATAAAATAATGGCGAAACAGGAGCGAGATTGGTTGAGTCCATGATAGGTTCTTTCAATTTTAATGAAGCACATAAGATTAAGTTAGCAGACTATTGCGAGCGCCCATAACCGTCTGTGCTCTAGCGTACATAGTATTGAATAAGTTGAAGTTTTCAGGATAGCTGTGTTTGATTCACAATTACTAAGTTAAAAAGCGCCAAGTTAATTTTTAGACGATACGATAATTTTTTTAGATTGAAGCTTAGGTTCGTTAACGTACAGACAGTAAAAAGCAGCAAGTCATACGATGATGCTCGTCAACTGACAGTGTTAACTATTTATAGATTTTGATTTTATAAACGAACTATTATGAACAAATTTACCTGTAGTATTTTAGCGAGCGCGTTGTCTTTAAGCGCTTATTCTGTTTCGGCAGCAACCAATACAGATGATGCCAGTGCTTTAGGCACTTCTGATACACCACAAATTGTGCAACAAAATAAAACCACTAATACCTCGACAAGTAACAAAATCATGTCGAAAAAAGACCGTATGCATAAAAACAATGCAGACATGAAAATGATGGATACCAATAATGATGGCAAAGTATCTAAAGATGAATATATGTCTTATCACGAACAAGCTTACAGCAATATGAAACAAACTGATGGCATGGTGAATCTCAAGGATATGAATGCTGGCGTGAATAGTGGATCAAATAAAAATTCAATGAACAACAAACCTATAGGCACCACATCTGGTGTGAGTAAAAGCGGTAGTGTAGATATCACGAAAGAAGGTGAGCCTATTAATGGCACTCAAACTGGTACTAACAAGTAGGTCTGCTAACTTTCTGCCCATTTAAAACATGCGGTTCGTTGCCGTAGACCAAATTGTGCAACAAGGTAAAACTACCGACATGGTTGCAAACAACAAAAATATGTCTAAATGTAGTCTGTGGCAACCAAGCGAAACAAAGAGTGCAGCGCCTGTCGCTAAATAATTAAACAAGTTTGATTAATAAGCAGATTAAATTAGCGCGGGTTATTAGTTTTGAAGTTGGTCACACCAATTTCAAAATTGATAGCCTTTATTTTTAGACCAAGGTAACAACTCTCATTGAACAGTTAAATGTTGCCTAACTAATCATTTTTCTAGAATGAAGATCCGCACTTACTGCAGCAATCGCAATAGGCAAAACACCAAAAACTATCAACATAACATGGCCAGGATGGCGGCTTCATTCTAATACCTGCGCCAGCTCACTACCCGCATACCAACCCTTATTGGGCACATCTACTAACTGCATTACCCCAGTGGATAACGCATGTTTGAAAAACCCAATCCCAAACATCTGCGTACTTGCTCTTAATATCATAGCCCTTATATCTATAATTCTCTATCAGCTAATGTAAGAATCTGTGCGCTAACGTACATACGAAAGATTGAAATTTTATTAATATTAACTACTAGAAAAATTTTGCTGAGAAATAGCATTGCTATGCTATTTAGCAAATAAAGATGACTAGAAAATATAGTGGTTGAAACAACTATATTAAGTCTATTAAGTCCAATATCGTAATAAGGTCTGGCAGAAAATGGCTCTTTTTAATCTAGAACAAAGTAAGGCGCTATATCGCGCTGACATTGCGCTGTATAGCATCGCTACTTTAGCGTTGGCGGCTTTTCTCCTGATAACAAGCCCCCGCCAGCAATGGTTGCAAACAATCGCCTTTATGTTATTGGGTATCGCTAGCTGGACCGTAATAGAATATGCCTTACACCGCTTTATATTGCATAGCTTGCAACCATTTATTCGCTGGCATGCAATGCATCATCGTAGACCCAAAGCGCTGATATTTGCACCCACCATTTTAAGTGCAACGCTAATTGCCATGCTGATTTTTCTTCCCGCATTACTTTTAGGTGGCTTGTGGCATGCTTGTGCACTTACCCTAGGCTTTATTATGGGTTACTTGTTCTACACCATTACCCACCATGCGATTCACCATTGGCATGCAAATAACAATTGGCTCAAGGAGCGAAAACACTGCCATGCATTGCATCACCATTACAACGAACTATATGGTTGTTATGGGGTAACTAGTGCTTTTTGGGATCGAGTATTCGGTAGTTACTACCAAACAAGCAATTCACAACCCAAATCG
>JBDSHU010000064.1:0-3420 GCA_039918335.1 Methylotenera sp.
GTAATGTTGATGACTAGCCCAATTTCAGCATTAGCAGAAACCAGCACTAACAACACTATTGAGTTAAAAGAAGTCGAGGTTACCGCACCAACTATTAGCGATACGCAACCAGTTAAAGGCTACAACGCTAAACGCAGTTCTGCCTCTACAAAAACTGATACTGACTTGCGCGATGTACCACAAGCAATTTCAGTCATCACTCAAGACCAAATTAAAGACCAGTCTGTGCAAAGCATTGCAGAGGCCGTTCGTTACGTGCCAGGCGTGCAAGCTGCACAAGGTGAAGGCAATCGTGATGCATTGATATTCCGCGGCAATGCAACTACGGGTGACTTCTTTTTAGATGGCGTCCGTGATGATGTGCAAACCTATCGCGACATTTACAACACAGATCGGATCGAAGTACTAAAAGGTCCAAACGGTATGATATTTGGCCGTGGTGGTGCAGGTGGCGCCATTAACCGTGTATCAAAAGAAGCTGGCTGGGATCCTATCAGCCAAATCACTGCAAGCTACGGCGCTTATGACCAAAAACGTGTCTCAGCTGACTTTGGCCAAGCTATTAATGAGGATGTTGCATTCCGCATCAATGCGGTTTACGAAAACTCAGACTCTTACCGTGATGGCGTAGATCTTAAACGTTATGGCGTTACTCCAACGATTACAATTAAACCCACAGATAAAACCAAAGTCACATTAGGTGTTGAATACTTTAAAGATGAACATATCAGTGACCGGGGCGTGCCATCAGTAAATGGCGCTGGTAATTCACAATTGAATAATCGCCCCTTTAAAATTGGCGATACTGATCAATTTTTTGGCAATGCAAAGCTAAGTCCAAATGAAACTGAAACCAAGGCGTTTAACGCTATGATTGAACATGCATTTGATAGTGGCTTAACTGTACGTAACCGCTTGCGCTATGCAGATTACGATAAGTTTTATCAAAATATTTTCGCCAGAAACTCTGTTACCAACGCAGGTACTGTCCAATTTGGTGCTTATCGCGATGAAACAGATCGTGAAAACTTAATCAACCAAACTGACTTAATGTTTGACGTAAAAACAGGTTCTATAGAACACAAAATGTTGTTTGGTATGGAATTGGCTAAGCAAAAAACAGATAGCAAACGCTACCAACCAACAACTGGCTCATCTGACGTTCCAGGCCCTACAGGCACACAGCCTGCTAGCAATCCATTTGTTCCAACCGCTTCTTTTGCAGCTTTAGCAACTAACAGAAAAAGCGATGTAGATGTCACCGCTTTTTACGTGCAAGACCAAATTGTTTTAACCCCAAAATGGCAAGCAATTGTAGGTTTAAGGCATGATAAATTCGAAACAGATTTCACAGACAAAAGGGCTAATCAAAACATTGATGTCAGTGATAATTTGTTATCTCCACGTGCAGGTTTGATTTTTAAACCTGTTGAGGCAGTCTCACTTTATGGTAATTACAGCATCTCTTATGTGCCACGTGCAGGCGACCAACTCACATCGCTCACAGTTGCAAATAGTAGTTTTGATCCTGAAAAATTCATTAACTATGAAATCGGTGCAAAGTGGGATGCAAACCCTAACCTATCATTCACTGCTGCGGTTTATAAATTAGAGCGTGAAAATGTAGCAATTACCGACCCTAGCGATATTACAAAAACAGTCTTAGTTGATGGCCAAGAAACCAAAGGTATTGAATTAAGTGTCTCTGGCAACATTACAGATAAGTGGAGTATTTTTGGCGGTTATGCCTATCAAGATGGCGAAATTACCAAACAACAAGGTGCGGGTACCACTGCCATATTATCAGGTGCGGAACTTGCGCAAACCCCTGACCATACTTTTTCATTGTGGAATCGCTATGACATTAACGACACATGGGGCGTAGCATTAGGTGTCATCAGTCGTTCTGACATGTATGCACAAATACCAACTCGTACAGTAAGTACAGTGCTACCAGGCTACACACGTTTTGATGCTGCTATTTATGGTAAGTTTAGTGAAAAAGTACGCTTACAAGTTAGCTTGGAAAACCTAACTAACAAAGAATATGCGTTGTATGCACATAACAACAATAACATCACCCCAGGCTCACCAATTACAGGTCGCGCAACATTGATCTACGACTTCTAATTACAAGTTAAATAGTTGACTAGGCTCATACAAGTGTATGGGCCTTTTTTTTATGTTGTTTTTGAAATTGATTAATCTAAACAAGCAAATGTTAAAATGCAATCATGAAAAATTCTACAGATTCTCTATCTCCATTTCTATTTGAAAATACGCCAATTCGCGGCAATATTGTGCATTTAAATGATACTTATCATGAAGTGTTACAACATCAAACATTGCCAATGATACTAAAAAAAGTATTAGGTGAACTCATGGCCGCAAGCGCCCTACTTTCTGCGACCCTTAAAATGGACGGCGTTTTAGTGCTACAGCTTCAAAGCAAAGGTGCATTGAAATTATTGGTAGTGGAATGCAATTCAGACTTGGCGATGCGGGCCACGGCTAAATGGTCAGGTGACATTGGCAACGAATCTTTTCTGGACTTAATCAAAAACGGGCAATTTGTCATTACCTTAGACCCCAAAGAAGGTGAATCTTATCAAGGTATCGTGCCAATCGAAGGCGACACGATTGCCGAGATGCTGCAAAACTACATGTTACGTTCACAGCAAATTGATACCAGTTTGTGGCTGCGTTGCGATGGCGAGAATGCATCGGGCATGCTATTACAAAAATTGCCGGAACAGATTGTACAGAACAAACCAGAGCATGATGCCGATGCCTGGAATCGCTTTAACCAGCTAGCCAACACTGTGACTGACGATGAGTTACAAAATTTAGCGCCTGAAGTACTGTTAAGCAGATTATTTGTAGAAGAAGATATTCGCTTATTTGAAAAAAGAACGACCCAATTTCATTGTAGTTGTTCAAAAAACAAAGTCGCCAGTATGCTAAAAATATTGGGTGTAGGCGAAGTAGAAAGTATTTTGACCGAGCGCGGCGATATTGAAGTGAACTGCGACTTTTGTAATAAACAATATGTATTTGATGCTGTAGATGCAGCTGAAATATTTAACGAAAAAGCGGTTTTTATAGAGCCCGATTCAGAGAATAAAACTGCACATTAAATTAAAATGCGCTTACTCTTTTTCGCGTTTTTTGCCTAAGTCCGCCAAAATAGCTGGTTTATCCCACACCAATGGCACACAAGCTTTACAAGGATTTTTGGCCACATATTGCTCAGCAAACTTAATGCGCGCTAATGTCTCGGGGTGTGAGGATAACCATTCTGGTATACCGCTGCTACCTAAATCCTTACTTTTATAAGCTGCATCCATTTTCTTAAAAAAGCTGATCATGCCGCTGGCATCAATGTGCTTTTTAGTTAAGAGTTGTGCACCTTTCAAGTCG
>JBDSHU010000065.1:0-9037 GCA_039918335.1 Methylotenera sp.
GGCTGCGAATTGATGTTTGATATGAGCATACCATACCGAGTTGTCATTAATGAAGGTGTGGAATTAGCTAAGATATATGGCGGCATAGACGGCCATAAATACATTAACGGCGTGTTAGATAAACTTGCTGCGGACGTGCGTAGTGCTGAAGTGAATAATGCCAGAAGTTAACAGTAGAAGTTAATAGTGCTAAAAGTGAATACTTGGCATTAAATTAAAATAGGCGAGTTCTCAAGCTAATTTAAACCAGTAAATTGATTAAGGATGGCTGATGAAAAAGCATGTTTGGAAATCAGATTGGTTTGCTGGTTTAACCCAACCTTATATTCTTTATTCACTAACAATCATGCATTTTCACAAAGCAGAATGCACAGATTTGTTGAAATGTTAGCATCAATTGCTAAGCCTAGAATGGATTGTCCTATATTAGTTGAGAAGCTTCTGTTAGGAATTTCGGATCAATTCTACCCATCGCAGTCATTACCAATGACGAATCAACATTTCAACTTAAACCCCAAAGACATCAAAAATTACTCAGGTAGGCTCATCATTTCTACTGAATTAAAATGTGTGCCAACAAGCCAGTATGCATTTGAATGACGCACTAGAAATTGTACGTTTAACCGATGTAGGACTATATCGCGACCACAATGAAGATGCTCTAGCTAGTGATAGCTCAGTTGGTTTAGTGGTGCTGGCAGACGGCATGGGCGGGTATAACGCAGGTGAAGTGGCAAGTGAAATTGCGGTATTAAGCATTAGCGCAGAATTAAAAGAGGCATTGCTAAATTATTCAGCAAATAATCGTGTAAGCGATTTATTAGGTATTCAAGCTGGATCGCGGTTAGTAATGAATGCCGTTAAAAATGCTAATGACATTATTTATAATGTATCACAAACGCATCCGCAATGCGCTGGCATGGGTACAACACTTGTTGTTGGTTTGTTTGTTAACAACAAACTGTTGGTTGGGCATATTGGCGACTCACGTATGTATTGCTTACGTAACCAAAACTTAACGCAAATTACTGAAGATCACTCCTTCCTGCAAGAACAGATTAAATGGGGTTTGATGACGCCTGAAGAAGCTAAATACTCCGTCAATAAAAACTTAGTCACACGTGCGCTAGGCATAGATCCTGAAGTTGAATTAGAACTGAATGAATATGCAGTTGAAGTTGATGATATTTATTTACTTTGTTCAGATGGTTTAACGGATATGGTTGATGATGATGTGATTCAATTTACACTTAATAATTTATCATTAGAATTAACAAAAGCGGCAGAAGTGCTCATAGAAACGGCGAATGATAATGGCGGTAAAGATAATATTTCTGTCATACTAATAAAGGTTAATAGACCTTTTGAATATAAGCATACTTGGGATGATAATTTTTTTGGCTGGTTAAAATAACAGGGTAAATTATGGCAAAGCTTATTCTTTCACTGGAAAATAAATTTTTGAGTGAGTACCAGCTCAACAATGAGCGCACCACTATTGGACGTAGGCCAACAAATGATATCCATATAGACAATTTAGCAGTTAGCGGCATCCATGCAGCGATATTGAAAATGGGGAATGATTTTTATGTGGAAGATCAAGGCAGTACTAACGGTACGCAGGTCAATGCTAAATTAATCAAAAATCATTTATTGCAAAATGGTGATTTAATTGATTTTGGTAAGCATCAATTAAAATATGTGAATGAAGTATTGCCAGATATTAGTGATAATGGTTTTGAAAAAACCATGTTTATGCACTCAGAAGCTATGGAAGGCATGCTGCAAGAGCAAGACGATAAACCCCTTTCTGTAATTGATTCTGCAGCTACCATGTCGATGCCAGTAGACACTACATCAGATGTAGTGGCAGAAGCTAGCCCAGTCAAAGTTTCAGTGCCGCCATTAGCGCAACCATCAAGCGATCAAGCAGCGATTCAAGTGTTGGGCAAAATACAAGTTTTAAATGGCTCTAATAGTGGTCGTGAATTAGTGTTAAACAAAGCACTTATTACGCTCGGTAAACCAGGTGTGCAAGTGGCTGTCATTACAAAGCGTCCGAATGGCTACTTTATTACGCATGTTGAAGGACAGGTTTACCCAATTTTGAATGGGGCATCGATAGGCGCGCATGCGCATGCGTTAAACGAACATGACTTGATTGAAGTAGCTGGTGTAAAAATGGAATTCTACTTAAACCATGCATAGACATATTGTGGTTTTTCTATTCCTATTTTAATGATTGAATAATCCACTTTATACATGACCGATAACCAGCAGCCTTACTTACTTCACCGATTAGAACGTCTTAATGCAATTGGGATTGCCCTATCTGTAGAGCGGGACCACAATCGGCTTTTAGAGATGATTTTGCTCGGCGCAAAAGAAATCACCAATGCTGATGGCGGTACGCTGTATACCATCACGCAAGATAAGCATCTCAAATTTGAGATTATGCGTAATGAAACACTTAATATCTCGTTAGGCGGCACTACAGGTAAAGACATTCCATTTTTACCTTTACCTTTATATTTAGCCGATGGCAGCCCTAATTTAACCACTGTAGCGGCTTATGCGACCCTCAACGATAAAACCGTTAACATTGAAAATGCCTATTTAGCGCAAGATTTTGATTTTACTGGTACGCGTAAATTTGATCAGAAGACTGGCTATCATTCACAATCATTTTTAACGATTCCCATGAAAAATCATGAGGCAGAAGTGATTGGTGTGTTGCAACTGATTAACGCGATTGATGTGAATACCAAAAAAATCATCTCATTTTCAGCCGCTAACCAAAGCCTAGTAGAATCTCTTGCATCGCAGGCCGCGGTTGCAATGACCAACCATAATTTAATAGATGGCCTAAAAAGATTATTTGAGGCTTTTATCGAGTTAATTGCAGAGGCGATTGACCAAAAGTCACCTTACACGGGTGGTCATTGCAAGCGCGTGCCTGAGCTTACCATGATGCTGGCACAAGCGGCTATTGATACGAAAACAGGCCCGCTTAGCGAGTTCACGCTGACTGAAAAAGAGTTTTATGAACTCAAAATTGCCGGGTGGTTACATGATTGCGGCAAGGTCACTACACCTGAATCGGTCATGGATAAACCCACTAAATTATCCACTATTTTTGATCGTATCCATTATATTGATCAGCGATTCGAATTGCTGAAGAAGCAGGCAGAGTGCGAGATGCTGAAAAAGCAGGTCACTGCATTGCGTGTTAATCATCAGGATGACATTTCTAAGTTGGAGTCGGAATTTGAAGCATTCAAATTAAAGTGTGACGAGGATCGCGATTTTTTAAAAAAAACCAATTTCGGTAGTGAGCATATGACCCCTGAGGATCAGCAGCGTGTGCGTGATATTGCCTCTATGCGACTTATCAACGCTGATGGTTTGGAAACTCCATTCTTAAATGACGAGGAGAGTTATAACCTGAATATTGCACGAGGTACTTTAACTTATGAAGAACGTGAAATCATCAATCATCACATTATCGCTACTATCAATATGTTGGAGTCGCTCCCGTATCCCAAAGGCTTACAACGCGTACCAGAATATGCTGGCGGTCATCATGAGCGCATGGATGGTAAAGGTTACCCTAAAGGTTTGACGCGCGAGCAGATGTCGGTACCGGCACGCGTGATGGGTATTGCCGATATTTTTGAAGCACTCACTTCAAAAGATAGACCGTATAAAAAAGCCAAAACGCTCTCGGAGTCATTGCATATATTAGGAAAAATGAAGTTAGACAATCACATTGATCCGGATTTATTTGATATTTTTGTACGAGAAAAGATTTACTTGAAATACGGCGAACTGTTTTTGGAGCCAGAGCAAATTGATGACGTAGACGAGTCTAAAATACCGGGCTATCAAGTTTAACTGACATAAACCTGGCGGCTTATAAACCTACACTTCTGCAGCCATTTTTGTCGCAGACTAAGTAGCTGCCCTGTTCGTACCAATCACCTAGTACCCATCGCGTAATATTGTGGCCATTGAGTTCAAGATGATGTTCGTATGGCCTGTGTGTATGACCATGAATGAAGAGTGATGGGTAACCAAATTTTACCAGTGATGTTTCTACAGCCTGCTGATTAACATCCATAATTTGCGAAGTTTTTAGTGATTTTTCTTGCTCACTCCGCATACGAATTGCTTCAATCTGGCTTTTTCTAGCTTGCAAAGGTTGACTTAAAAAATCTTGCTGCCATTTTTTTTGTCTAACCAGATGACGAAAATCCTGATAAGCCACATCATCTGTACATAAATCGTCGCCGTGACTTAAAAGTACTTTACGTCCATACAAGTTAATTAAAGTAGGATCCTGTAGGAGCGTCATTTTCGCTGCTTTACCAAAGTCCGCAGAGATTAGGAAATCACGGTTTCCGTGTATGAAATAGATATCTACGCCTGCAGCAGCTAGCATGCTTAAAGCAGCGATAATCTTTTGGTGATGGATGTCCTCAACGTCATCATCCCCTGCCCAATATTCAAAAAAGTCACCTAAAATGTAGAAAGCGTCAGCTTTTACGGCGGTGTGTTTTAAGAAATGGAGGAATGCTTCAGTAATATAAGGGCGACTGACACATAAATGTAAATCGGAGATGAATATAGTAAAGTTGGTTTGAGCCAAACTTACATTTGTTTCAAAATCTACATCATCTCCAAAGTTTTTCATGGTCAAAATAACCGTTAATTATTTAACGTTAACTTAACAGTAGATTAGCAACGTGTAGCACTTTCAATCACTACATTTTCTACTGGCACATCTTGATGACCTTTGCGGCTAGTAGTTGCCACTTTTTTAATTTTATCCACAACATCTATGCCTGCAGTGACTTTACCAAACACACAATAACCCCAGCCGCTGCTGGTAGGTGCTGAGTAGTTTAGAAAATCATTTTTACCTACATTGATAAAAAACTGATTACTCGCAGAGTGCGGTGCTGACGTGCGCGCCATGGCAATCGTGTATTGGTCATTCGTCAAGCCATTATCAGCTTCGTTTTTAATTTCAGCAGCAGATTCTTTTTGGCTCATCGTGCTATCAAAACCACCACCTTGAATCATAAAGCCATCAATCACGCGATGGAAAATGGTGCCATTATAAAAACCACTGTCTACATATTGTAAAAAATTTGCTGTAGTAATTGGCGCTTTCTCAGCATTGAGTTCTATAGTAATTTCGCCAAAATTTGTTTGTAGTTTAACCACAATATTATCCTTAAAAAATAATTGAAATGAATGATATAAAAGTAGCGCTTTATAAAGGCTGCTTATTTAATGTAATTTGTTGAATCACAATGGTCGATTTTGGCACGTCGCTAAACGGCCCTTTATTGCCAGTTGGCGTAGCCGCAATCTCGCGTACTACATCCATGCCTTTAAGTATGCGACCAAAAACACAATAGCCGATAAGCGCTGGATCTGGGCTTTGATAGTTTAAAAATTGATTGTTTTCGAGATTGATAAAAAACTGCGCAGTAGCAGAGTCAGGATCAGACGTTCTAGCCATCGCTAATGTGCCTGGTTCATTCAATAAACCATTGCCAGCTTCGTTGATGACGGGTGGCTTAGTTTCTTTTTCTGATAAATCTGCAGTGAAACCACCACCTTGAATCATAAAGCGATTGATCACACGATGAAAGATAGTGTCTTTATAAAAACCGGAATTCACATACTGCATGAAATTAGCGACTGTTTTAGGTGCTTTGTCTGGGTAAAGCTCAATCACAAAATTACCGCGATTAGTTTCTACGGTTAACTGCGGATTGCCAGCTTGGGCTAACCCCGAAATCAATATAAATATTAAAGAAACAACAATTTGACGCATAGGTAAGTCCTGAAAATGATGAGTTTTGAAACAAAAAGCCTTGAATTAAAATTAGAAACTTCCGTGAATTAGCACTAGGCTGCACCTTCGTAAATTATCTTCCAAGTATCATTTTCTTGAATCCAATACTGGCGTTTTTGCATTTTATTGCTAAGAGTTGGGCTAGTAAAATCCTGTACAAAATCTACGACAACCAGTTTTTTGTCGGTATCTGGATAAGCAAACATACTTAAATTAGACAGTGAAATACTCACTTTAGGCTTGCTCGCCTGAACTTGATATTTATGTTCGGACCACTGTTGATAATTGATGCCATTACTAGAGAAATCTGGCGAATAATGCGCAAGATAGCTTGCGGTATTTTGAGATTTCCAATCATCAAGCCAAGCGTCAATCGCTTCTTGCAAAGTTTCCTTTTCAGATGATGTCGTGTCGGTCGCTAACCATTGTAAATTATTCGCAATGATCACTGGTGTGTTGCCTGATTGTAAAAAAGGCGCAAGCGCTTTTAAGTCAGCATTAGTCAATACAACACAGCCATCACTGGCACGCGGTGCCCTACTATAAGTTGAGCTAGGAGTGCCATGCAACCAAATGCCTGAGCCTGTTCTTTTATGCTGAACATCCCATTCATTAGGATAATTGAGGGGGTAAGCACCATCACCATAAAAATCTGCCAACGGCTGTGTTAACTTTGTCTTTGCAAAATAAACGCCGAGTGGTGTGCGTTTATCGCCTTCAGACTTCTTATCGACACCATTCTTACCTACCGTCACGTAGTAGTCGGAAACATAAGTTAAATGACCATTCTCATTCTTATATAGATACAGCCTGGATTTATCCGTATCAATGACAATGACATGATTTTGCTGTGCATTGGGTACGAGTAAAAGGTCGGGCAATTTCTCAGCATTTTCATTTGACAGATAACGTTCAATGCGCACACGGGCTTCTGCCTGTAAATCTTTGACCGCTTCAGTAGGATTGCCATCAGCACTACCAAAGGCCTGTAGGTGCTGGCCTTGAGCCATTAACAAATCACCTCGCACAAGGTTGGCTAGTTTGAAGTTGGGTGTGGTAAGTAGCAGTTGGTCAATGGTCGCTAACGCTTGCTGGTTTTTACCTTGCGTAATTTCCAGTAAACTTTTTACCAGTAAACTTTCAGTGATATTGGTTGTAACAAAGTTATTGCCCACCAAGCTATTGGCAAGGTTAGCCGCATCGCTCAAAGTCGGTTGTGGCAGTAGATTGCCAAAACCGTAGCGATTTATTGCCGTTGCGTTCCACGGCAATAACGTGATTGCCCCTAGAAGTGCGTATGTTAAAGCTTTATTTAAACCCATCACTAAATCAGATAATCCTATTCAATATGTATCAAAAAACTAAACTACAACTATTTTAAGCTACATTTTAAACGTTTTATCAATAGCGTGTTGTGTGACTCTGATAAATTGCCCAATTAGTTTTTGGCAAGTTCTTGCTCAATGAACCAATTGTCACCATCTTTTTTCATCACCAATGTTTTAGTTGTGCTAATTGGTTTGCCATCAGCGCGATAAGATTGCTTGAAGCGTACCTTAGCATTATCGCTATCTACTGATGTAATGTTGATATTTGACAATTCAACATTAATATTAGAAGGTTTAGTAATACGTTCTTTACGTTGTTGTTCCCAAGCTTTTCGGGTTTCACCTTTTGCTGGTTTAAAGCCGGCACCATAACTGGCAAAATACTTACTCACATTTTGTGAAGACCATGCTTGCGCCCAAGTATTGACAGCCGCGGTAATAGCCTCATTGCTGTTCATTGTCACGTCAACTGTTGTTTTTTCAGGGGTTACCTCAGGTTTTTTTACATCAGGAGGACGAATCTGGTTGGCAACTTTGGTGGGTTCTTTAGCCGCAATAGTGGTTTTATTACCTGTACCGAATAAATCTTTAATCAGTGATAATTTACTTTGCGCACGCGTGTTGCCAGTGTCTAGTTGTAGTGCTTTGTCGTAAGCTTCAGAAGCCATGCGTGCGTAAATGTCGCCTAAGTTTTCATGAGCTGTCGCATAGCTAGGATGTGTTTTTATTGCAGTTTCAAGTGCTTTTTTAGCCTTATCAAATTGACCTTGGTCAGCATATAAAACGGCCAAGTTATTGTATGGTTCAGGCAAGTTAGGAAACTTTTCAGTGACATCAGTAAATGTTCTAATCGCCTCATCGCGACGGCCTTGCTCTGCAAGTAAAACACCCTTCATAAATAATGCCTGTGCATTTTTTGGATTAGCAGCAATATAAGTATTCACGCGGTCAATTGCTGCAGCTGTTTGGCCTTGGTCAGCCATTTGTGAAATATCTTTTAGTTCGTCTGCATGTGCAACAGAGAAAAATATGCTTGCTGTCAAAATCAAGCCAAACTTTGTCATAGAAGCAGCGGCTGACGTAATAAGATTATTCATTGTGATATACTTTTTTGTGAATGAAATAAAACGTAATTCTATCAATAGCCTAGCTAACATCCAATAGCTCATTTACGTTTAAGCCAATTATTTCGTCATAACCAGCAACTTTAAGTCTATATTTAAGTAACATTCAATAATAACTATCGCTTAAACTATTTTCAAATTTCGAATTAAACTTCAAATCAATATTTTATGTTAAAAATTTATAATACCCTTGCCCGCGAAAAGCAGGTTTTCACGCCAATTGTTGCAGGCAAAGTAAGTATGTATGTATGCGGTATGACAGTTTATGACTACTGTCATTTAGGTCACGCCCGTGTGATGGTCGTATTCGATATGGTCAGTCGCTGGATCCGTAAATCCGGCTATGAGGTGACATATGTGCGTAATATCACCGATATTGATGACAAAATCATCAAACGTGCCCATGAAAATAATGAAACGATTCATCAGTTAACTCAACGGTTTATAAATGCGATGGATGAAGACTCCGCTAAATTAGGCGTAATACGTCCTGATTTAGAACCAAAAGCAACAGAGTTTATCGATGGCATGATTAACATGATTGCCGCCTTGATCGACAAAGGCTTTGCCTATGCTGCTTCTAATGGTGATGTGTACTATTCTGTTAATAGTTTTGAAGGGTACGGCAAGTTATCTGGTAAGTCGCTAGAAGACTTGCGTGCGGGTGAGCGGGTAGAGGTCGATACACACAAAAAAGATGCGATGGACTTTGTGTT
>JBDSHU010000066.1:0-4713 GCA_039918335.1 Methylotenera sp.
GAGTAAGCCTTCGCCTTATACGCATAATATTGTCGCTTATCTGGAGCGCGAACCAAATGAACCGCGAGTATATGCATTGGGTGTCAGTGTCATCAAACCAGAAGTGCAGGCTGCATATGTTGAGGCAAAAACATTGCAAAACAAACTGGGAATCAACGATTTATTATTACCACTGGATCATCTTGCAACACGTGTATATAGCCAAAATCGTGAGGTGGCGATCTTAGAATACCTATCTTGGTCCAGTTATTATTTCTGGGGTGCTTACAATATTAGAGACCAGAACTCATCCACCAATGTCACCAAAAGTGTACATCATCTGCCCGAATCAAAAAGTCCGGCTAAGGTTTTCACTGCGAATAACACGCCGTATTTTATTAACCATTTAGAACACCTGCCTTCGCCTACCGAGACTTTTGTACGCAATTACGGCCCAAGACTCCACCATATGGCGTTCTCTGTTAAAGACGGTGAGCGTAACGGTAAAGAACATATCGATATTGTGGTGGATGCTATTGCAGAAAACGGTAAAGGTTTTTTACTGGATGTCATCGGCTCAAAAGAAGAAGGGCTCAAACAAATATTCTCGAATGCCTCTGAGCATTCATCGCTTATCATTGAATACGTACAGCGTTATGGCAGTTTTGATGGGTTTTTTACCAAACAAAATGTGGCTAAACTGACTGAGGCAGCAGGCGTCATGTAATTTAAATAAAGTATATTTTTGATTATTCATTTAAATTATCTGGTGCGGTTATTAATGAAAACGCGCTAGTTTTTTCCATCGGTGATTATCCATAATGGTATTATTCAATACATACCAAATTCTGAACGATTCTCATGGCTTATTGTATAGGCGTATTGCTGGAAGAAGGCTTAGTATTAGCCTCTGATACCCGCACTAATGCGGGTGTGGATCATGTGGCTATCACCGCGTCGTGAAACATAAAGCGATATGATGGATGTGGTTAAATGCATTCTTATCTCGTTTGATTCTACCATTCGTAGTAATGTTTCGGTCGCCGCGCCTATTGATTTACTGCTATACCGAACGGATAGTTTTCATTCAGACGGCGCTCCAGCGCATTACCGAAAATGACCCTTACTGTGCAACGGTAAGAAACGCTGGGCAGAGGGGCTAAAATCAGTGTTCAGCGCTTTGCCGAATCCAGATTGGTGTAGATTTTAAGTCTCAATAGTCTAGTGCCAGTAGTTAACGTGCGGGTATGATTAAGTGCAAATTTATTTGATTCAACAGGTGTTAGGAATTTTATTAAAGTATGTTAGGTAACCTTTTTATTATTACAGCCGCGTCCGGTGCAGGCAAAACCAGTTTAGTCAGAGCGCTACTTGCCAAAGACGCGCATTTAAAACTCTCCATTTCTCACACTACACGCAAGCCCAGGCCAGGTGAAGTGAATGGCGTGGACTATCATTTTGTCGATGATGCAAGTTTTTTAAAAATGCTAGGCGAAGCACAATTTTTAGAAAGCGCAGAAGTGCATGAGGCACGTTATGGCACTTCTCAAGCTGCAGTGGATGCGCCATTAACAGCAGGATTCGATGTCATTCTGGAAATTGACTGGCAAGGAGCAGAACAAGTACGCAGATTATATCCAAAAGCGCTCAGTATTTTTGTATTGCCGCCATCGGTAGAAACCTTAGCGCATAGGCTTAATATACGCGGGCAAGACAGTAGTGAAACGATTGCTAAGCGAGTAGCCGCAGCGCGTGAAGAAATGCGCCACGTGAGTGAGTTCGATTATGTTACAATCAACGATGATTTTGAAGTTGCGCTACAAGATATCAGCGCAATCATACGCACACAACGGCTAGCAAGTGCAGTGCAATTGCAACGTTATGCTAGCTTAATTCAAACACTCACATAAGTTTAATAGCTTTAACCTAACACATTGGAAACACCATCATGGCACGTATTACAGTAGATGACTGCTTAGAAAATATCCCAAATCGCTTTCAATTGACATTAGTGGCAGCCTATCGTGCGCGTCAACTGCACAACGGCGCTGAGCCACAAGTGAATACACAAGGTTTGCGTGATAAACCAACGGTCCTTGCATTGCGTGAAATCGCGGCAGGTAAAATCGGCGTGGAAATTTTAGCGAATGTTAAGCCTTAATATCGCGAATATTAATTTTTTAGCTGAATAACCTTTTATTTAGTTTGCTAGCCTCGTAGTGAAAACGCCATGCCAAAAACCGCAACACTCCATCAAGCGGATGCTCTAAAGTTAAATTCAGCCCCCTTGCTGCCGGCGGACAGCGAGGATTCAGCCCTCAGTTTACGTCTTAAACAGTACCTCAAACCTCAAGATATTGCCCAAATTTGGGAGGGCTATCGTTTTGCGTTTAAAGCGCACGATGGTGTGATACGTAAAACAGGTGAGCCGTATATTACGCATCCTGTTTCGGTCGCTTGTATTTTGGCTGATTTGCATATGGATGTGCCGACTATTTTAGCGGCACTGTTGCATGACGTAGTGGAAGACACCCCCGTAACCACCGCTGAAATCAATGCAATATTTGGTCAGCAAGTAGCCGAGTTAGTCGACGGGTTAACCAAACTCGATAAAATTGAATTTCAAAGTGCTAGTGAAGCCCAAGCGGAAAATTTCCGTAAAATGCTACTGGCCATGTCGCAAGATGTGCGGGTAATTTTGGTAAAGCTGGCAGATAGGCTGCATAACATGCAGACGCTGGAAGCGATGAAGCACGAAAAGCAAAAGCGTATTGCCAAAGAGACGCTCGATATTTATGCGCCCATTGCTAATCGACTCGGCTTAAATTCAATCTATCAAGAGCTTGAAGATTTAAGCTTTAAGTACATGTATCCCATGCGCTTCCGGGCGATTTCGAAAGCCATTAAAGCGGCGCGGGGTAACCGTAAAGAAGTGGTCAGTAAGATACTGGAATCGATTCGACAGCAACTGGCTAGCCTGCACATTGACGCTGAAATTTCCGGTCGGGAAAAACATCTTTACAGCATTTACAAGAAGATGGCGGGTAAAACCACTGCTTTTTCGCAAATTTACGACATTTACGGTTTTAGAGTGGTGGTTAAAGATTTACCTAGCTGCTATCTAGCCTTAGGTGCTTTACATGCTCTCTATAAGCCAATCCCGAGTAAATTCAAAGATTACATCGCCATTCCGAAGGCCAATGGTTATCAATCGCTACATACTACTTTATTCGGCCCCTTTGGGACGCCGATTGAAGTGCAGATTCGTAATGTAGAAATGCATAACATTGCTGATGCCGGTGTGGCGGCTCACTGGCGTTATAAGGCGAGTGATGCACAGCTCACCGCGTTGCAGCAGCAAACCCATCAATGGTTGCAGCGTTTATTGGATATCCAAAGTGAAAGTACCGATTCACTGGATTTCCTTGAGCATCTCAAAATTGATTTGTTTCCAGATGAAGTCTATGTATTTACCCCCAAGGGTAAAATTTTTGCTTTGCCCAAGGGTGCTACCGCAGTGGATTTTGCTTATGCGGTGCATTCCGATGTGGGGAATAGCTGCGTGGCTGTGCGTATCAATCAAGAATTGGCACCGTTACGTACAGAACTGCATAATGGCGATCATGTGGAAATTGTCACCGGAGCGCTCGCTAAACCTAATCCGGCATGGCTTAATTATGTGATTACCGGACGTGCGCGTGCGCATATTCGCCACTTCTTGAAATCACAGCAATCTACAGAATCTGCACATTTGGGTGAGCGCATGCTCAATCAGGCGTTGCGTGCTTTGCATGTTGAACCTAATCAAATTACAGAAGCTAATTGGCAAAAACTGATTAGAGATTATGGCGTTAAGAAAAAGTCTGAAATTCTGGCAGATATCGGCTTAGGTAAACGTCAAAATGTCATGGTAGCGCACCAGTTGGTGGCCATGACCGATGACCATTTAGAAAAACATACCAAATTGCCGGCCAAATCGTTAGATACCATTACGATACGCGGTACTGAAGGCATGGCGGTACAGTTTGCTCAGTGTTGCAGACCCATTCCAGGCGATCCAATTTTAGGTTTTATCAATAAAGATAAAGGCCTGGTGATTCATACGCATGATTGCCCAAGTGTGCGTAAATTCAAGCTGGATCCTGATAAATGGCTGGATGTAGAGTGGGAGCCAGAAAACCGGCGCTTATTTAAAACTAACCTGAGTTTAACGGTGGCGAACCAGCCGGGCATGTTGGCAAAAATTGCCGCAGGGATTGCTGAAGCAGGCTCCAATATTGATAATGTAAGTGTGGAAGAGGCAGATGGCAGTGCCTATGCGAATTTATACTTTACAGTGCAGGTAAGAAACCGCATCCATTTGGCAGATTTAATGCGTGGATTACGTAAAATACCCGATGTAGTAAGAATAAATCGTACCAAAGGAAATCAGCAAGGGGCGAATGCAGTAGGTAATGGATCAAAACAATAAATAATTGATAATGAGTACTTACCTGAATAAGTTGCCAGAAGGACTGCCAATACCTGTGGATGACGGTTTGGCTGACCATTTAACAGGCATGCAATTGCCTGACGTTAAATTTGAATCCACTAACGGCAGCTTAGTAAATCTGAGAGAGATTCAAAACAGGCTGGTTATTTATATTTATCCACTTACCGGCTGTCCAGAGGTACCACTACCTGAAGGATGGGATGAGATTCCGGGCGCACGAGGCTGTACGCCGCAAGCATGTG
>JBDSHU010000067.1:0-3089 GCA_039918335.1 Methylotenera sp.
GGTGAACACCAGCTTTTTTGGCGCTAATCTGATAGGGGCAAATTTAAGTAAGGCTGACATGCAACGCAGCTACTTGAATCTAGCTAGACTTGAAAATGCTAATCTAAGTGGCGCTAATTTAACGGACGCAACGATTTTTCAAGCGATTTTTGACAAGACTAATTTTCATGGCGCTAACCTGACCAACGCCCGCATGATAGGCACATTGGGTGATGTGGATATGAGCAATGCCACTGTGAAACGTGGTCGCTATGGTTTGGATATTGGCAACCAACCTATGGGTGCAATGCGTTTTGATGCGATTGGCGGTAAGTTTGCCAATACTAATTTTGAGGGCGCAGACCTTAATCGCTCTAACTTGAAATTTGCGGATTTAAGAAATGCTAACTTACGCAATACGGACCTGTTTCGTGCCGATTTAAGTAAGGCAGATTTAACCGGTGCAGACATTACCGGCGCAAAAATGGGCGAAGCGATTTTGGATGAAACCATTATGACCAATGTAAAAGGTCTGGCTGCAATTAAAGGTTATGATGTAGCCAAAGGTAAATGCAGGGACTGCACATAAAAACTATCACTATTAACCGTATTTATTGATAGCTACACCTTTTTGAATCGTCATTCATCGCCTTCTATCTTCAAATCAGGAATATGATTGAAGGCGATACGCATCGGGGCATCTTTAAGCGCATCATGCGCACCGCCAAAATACAAGGTGTTTTTGCCATATTTAAGATTCAGGCTGTCTATCGCTTTATTGAGTTTTTTTTCAGTTTCCAGTGGTTTAATCTGGAACAAGTCGCGCGCCACTTCATCTGCCGTCATCAATCTGGAAAAAGACACGCCTATTTTAACCGGCTCGCTTTTACCTTCGGGGTAATATTGTAAAAATGTTTCCAAGGCATGGATCAATGGCAAAGTATTATCCGTGGGCGATATCGCGCTTTCCATCCCCCAGCTTGGCCGATCCCTAAATTTTACTTTTACGCTAATGGATGAAGTGAGTAATTCATAACTGCGCATCCGCATGCTGGCTTTTTGCAGCAATCGGTGCAATACCGCTTTCACCCCTTTAAAGTTACGCTGTTCAGGCGGCAGCACGTGCGAATGCCCCAAACTGCTACGCGAATTTTTCACATAATACGGTTCTATGCCACGCAGCTTGTCATACATGCGCTCGCCTTCAATGCTACCCCACGCTGTTTGCAGCTGATTGCGGTTCGCGGCATATAATTGTTCAATCGTCGTAATCTTGTAGCGATGAAGCCGCGCTTCCATCTGCCGACCGATGCCGTTCAGGTCGCGCAACTGTAAGCCGTACAAACGTTGCGGTAGTTCATCTTGCTTAATCAGTATGCAGCCATCGGGCTTTTGCATATTCGATGCTACTTTAGCCAAAAAAGTATTGGGCGCAATACCAATCGAGCACTTGATATACTCACCCGCATGCTTGGTGAGCTCTCGCTTGATTTTTGCCGCCAGTTTCATGACATTATCAGGGACTTGCTGGCTGCCTGTAAGCTTGCACACCATCTCATCGATAGAGAGCACTTTTTCCACATGGGTGCAGCTTTCCACAATCTCAATCAATTTATGATGAAATTCTACATAAAGCTGTGGACGCGCTTCTACAAAAATCATGCCCGGGCATAGCTGACGTGCATCGCGCACACCTGTACCCGTTTTAATGCCAAATTCTTTAGCTTCATAACTCGCGGCAATACAGCAAGTAGTTTCTGCCATTACTGCGAGCACGCCGATTGGTTTACCACGCAAATCAGGGCGCAATTGTTGCTCAACTGAGGCGAAGTAAGAGTTAAAATCGACGTATAAAGCGTTTAAGCTCATGGTTAAAAATAGTTGAACCTGATGTAATGTTTTAAATGAAAGATTGACTAAGTATTGTAAAGCCGACGGTCAAATTGTCTGACAATAAATTGAGGTAAAAAATCATGAGTAACGAACAAATCGCAGTATTTGCAGGTGGCTGTTTTTGGTGTACCGAGCCAGTGTTCAGCCAGCTAAAAGGGGTTAACAAAGTCATATCCGGCTATATTGGCGGCCAAACAATGAATCCAACTTATAAAGATATCTGCAACGGCGACACAGGCCATGCAGAAGCCATACAAATTACCTTCGACGCCGATCAGGTGAGCTTTGAGACACTTTTAGAGATATTCTTTGTATCGCACGATCCCACCACGCCAAACCGGCAAGGCAATGATATAGGCACGCAATATCGTTCAGCGGTATTCTGCCAAAATGCCGAGCAACGTGAAGCCGTTAAAAAAATGATTGCCGATTTCAATGCAGCGAATATATTCAACGCGCCTATTGTGACGCAAATCAACGATGCTGGAACTTTCTATCCAGCCGAAAGTTATCATCAGTATTATTTTGATAAGAACCCGAACCAGCCTTATTGCATGGCAGTAGCCGCACCTAAAGCGGCGAAGATTCGTGCGAAATATGCGGCCTTAATTAAAGAATGATATTTAATTATTCAGCACTAAACACCACCGTCATTCCGACGAAAGTCGGAATCCAGTGTCGTTAACATGCAACCATGCGTATACATTCTAGCAAGCAAACGTAATGGCACATTATACATTGGCGTCACTTCAGATCTAATCAAGAGAATTTGGGAGCATAAATCCGACCTTGTTCAAGGCTTTACTAAACAATATCAAGTGCATGATTTAGTGTGGTACGAAACGTCTGAAAATATGGAAAGTGCAATAGTTCGTGAAAAGCAATTGAAAGAATGGAAACGGCAATGGAAATTAGATTTGATTGAAAAAACTAATCCATACTGGAATGACTTATACCCAACAATCATTTAATTACCTCCGCCGTCATCCGACGAAAGTCGGAATCCAGCGACTTTGTTTTTCATTGACTAATCCTATCTAGTGATTCAAAACCTTCAAGCCACTAGATACCGACCTCCGTCGGTATGACAAAATTCTTAGATTTTAGCGAATTAAGTCTTACTACTTAACCACTGCCTGCGCCAAAAAATCGTAATCATAATGAGCGCGATACCTACCATTAACCCCATCGCCCACCAAAAACCATCTTTGTCTTCC
>JBDSHU010000068.1:0-3179 GCA_039918335.1 Methylotenera sp.
ATGATTGGCTACTAGGCAATTTTAAAAACAAAGCCATCACATCGTGCGAAAGCTGCTCTTTGCGCTCTACGCGCGCGGGGATAATACGCGCTGGCGTAAAATCCATATTCATTTCACGGCACTCTACGGTAAGGTCTGACAATGGCCGCGCACAACAAAACAGCGCTTTACCGGCGGCTTTTTCTGCTTCGCTTAGCCCGCTGTCGGCATAATCACCATAATCGACTTCACCGTTCAAAATCGTACCCTTGCAACCTCCGCATGTACCATTGCGGCAACCATAGGAAATATTAAAGCCAGCGTTAATCGCTGATTCCAGCACCGTTTCATAAGCTTTAGCGCTATAGCTATTGCCACTCGGTTGAAGGGTAATCTGATGCGTCATACTTGTGGTCTCAATGGATTTTGATTTCTTAATCTTAATTATTAGTCTAACTGACTATATAAAATATAAACCTTACTAACTGTTCAGCATTCAAAACTAGCGTTAATCCTCGCGACGGAACTCACCTTCAATCACATCATCGTTCGCAGCTTTTTGACTTGGGTGTTTTGATGTGTTTTGTCCATCTTTGTTCACTGGTAGCAATAATAAAACAACCGCTACCAGATCTGTGATTACACCAGGAATAATCAGCAGTACACCGGCAATAATATTACGCGCGCTGCCAAAAATAGCTTTTACCGGGTTGCCGCCTTGCGTGAGACTTTGCATCAGGCGTCCGGAAAATAATAGCTTTTCATCACGAATCAGCTGTAAGCCGAGCACTGTAATTACGACTAAGTATAGCAATACCCACCAGCCATACTCGTCCGCCAGGCTGATTAAAAGCCAGATTTCGGCAATAGGAAATGCCAGTAAAGCGAGTGTAAATATTAACCGCATGTAATAGATTTCCTTAATTCATTGAACGTATGATACCAATTACCTATCTAGATAATTGGTAATCAATTTAATTACTTAATTTATAATGTATGGTGCATTTATAAAAAAATACAAGTGAAAATTTAGTAGCTAAGCAATATCTTTAAGATATGCAGCTGATTAGCTAACTACAATAGCTTAAATTATTAAAATGGAACGTGATGGAACATAAACGTATAAAAAATTTAACTTTAAAAAACCTGCTCGCTAGATTTTTAACCTTAGCTAGTATTTTAATGATAGTGACAATTGGTTTTTTACAACCCAGCTACGCAGATGAAGCGAACAAAAGCGCTATTACCAACTCTCTATTCAGTAATGACAGCGAAGATGAGTTTTTATCGCCAGATGTTGCATTTAAACTCAATTTAAGTGCAACGGATGCGGCCAGCATTCAAGCTGCATTCACTGTGGCGCCTGGTTATTACCTGTATCGCGAAAGAATCAAATTCATCATCCAGCCAGCCACTGACGGCGCAATATCTGGGGTAACACTGCCTGCTGGTGAAATCAAAAACGATCCTAATTTTGGTAGACAAGAAGTCTATCATCACGACTTTAATGCCAACATCAAGCTCGCATCTATTAAAAACAGCGCCCTGACAATAGCAGCGACTTACCAAGGCTGTAGCGAAAAAGGCTTATGTTATGCGCCAATTAAAAAAACTTTCACTGTTGATTTTCCCACCGCTGGCAGTGGGATAAACAACGCAAACACTCAAGCAGTTGATGATAACGATACCGACATTACCAAAGTTTTAAAATCAGGCAATTTATGGTTAGTGATTGCTGGCTTTTTTGCCGCTGGTTTGTTGCTATCTCTTACTCCATGTGTATTACCGATGATACCGATTTTATCTAGCATCATCGTTGGCAGTCAAAGTAAGCAAGTCAAACCTTCCAAATTACATGCATTTGGCTTGTCGGTAGCTTATGTATTAGGCATGGCATTAAGCTACACATTAGCGGGTGTTGCCGCGGGATTATCAGGCAGCCTACTTAGCCAATCGCTGCAAAACCCTTGGGTGTTAGGTGTCACAGCGATGTTGTTTGTGGGTTTTGCGCTTTCTATGTTTGGCTTTTATGAGCTAAGACTACCCGTTAACTTCGAAAGTAAATTGATGAATTCCAGCAATAAACTCAAAGGCGGTGAGTTTTTAGGTGTATTTACAATGGGCATACTTTCCGCCTTAATTGTAAGTCCCTGCGTAGCTGCGCCACTTGCGGGGGCGCTCATTTACATTGGCCAAACACATAATGTATTGCTCGGAGGTGTAGGTTTATTTGCGCTGGCAATTGGCATGGGTATGCCGTTGTTGCTCATAGGCGCCTCCGCCGGCAGCCTGTTGCCTAAAACTGGTAATTGGATGAATACTGTGCGCAATTTTTTTGGCACCTTAATGCTGGGCATGGCAATTTGGTTAATCTCACCCGTTATTCCTACCAGCATTCAATTGGGATTATGGGCGGCATTGTTTATTGTCAATGCGATTTACCTCAATGCGCTAGATAGCCTACCAACACACTTATCAACGCGTGCCAATAATTTTGCAAAATTTTGGAAAGGTATCGCTGTTATTCTTTTGCTTGTTGGCGTGGCATTACTGATTGGTGCGCTTTCTGGTGCAAAATCAATACGGCAGCCTTTTAGTGGTTTTAACAATAGCATTTTAAGTACTAATAACAATCAGCAAAAAAACGAATCTTCCCTAGCCTTTAATCGAATCACTAGCATTGCTGAATTAGACAAAAAGCTGGCCGAGACCAAAGGCCAACCTGTCATGCTGGATTTTTATGCCGACTGGTGCGTGGCTTGCAAGGAGCTTGAGGAATACACATTTAGTGATCCAAAAGTACAGCAATTACTCAAAAATACCGTGCTATTGCAAGTGGATGTTACTGCCAACTCTGAGGAAGACAAGGCATTATTGAAACGTTTTGCTTTATATGGTCCGCCTGGTATCGTTTTCTTTAATAAAAATGGTGAAGAAATGACCACCATCAAAACAGTAGGTTTTCAAGATGCAAACCGTTTTATGACAACCCTGGCAAAACGCGATAGTTGCATCATGCCAATTAATAAGGAATTAACTGTTCAATGTTAAAAAAAATACTTTCTGGTTTTGGCTATTTAGCCATCACGCTAACCTTAGGTTTTGCCATTTATTACTATTTTTTAAGTCCCAATAAACTGAATGCTGATGCAAAAGATGAAAATAAATCGCTCTCTACGCAGGCTTTTTTTGCTGCCAAT
>JBDSHU010000069.1:0-3239 GCA_039918335.1 Methylotenera sp.
TCCAACCGAGCAGCGATTCTTCAATCAGCAATTCATTAGTAGGTGAAGCATCTAAGCCACGTTCACAAATCGTAATAAATTCTTCACGATTATAAGCAATGCCGCCACCGCTACCGCCCATTGTGAATGAAGGACGAATAATCGCTGGATAGCCGATATTAGCCTGCACTTGCAACGCCTCTTCCATGCTGTGTGCAATCATTGAGCGCGCTGAATCTAAGCCAATTTTGGTCATCGCTTCTTTGAACTTTTGACGGTCTTCCGCTTTATCAATCGCGTCTTTTGAGGCACCAATCAGTTCAACATTGTATTTAGCTAACACGCCATGTTTATCTAAATCGAGCGCGCAATTTAAAGCTGTTTGACCTCCCATCGTCGGCAGCAGCGCATCTGGACGCTCTTTGGCGATGATTTTTTCTACGATTTGCCATGTCACTGGTTCAATGTAAGTCGCGTCCGCCATCTCGGGATCCGTCATGATGGTGGCTGGGTTAGAGTTCACCAAGATAACGCGGTAACCTTCTTCACGAAGCGCTTTACAGGCTTGTGCGCCAGAATAGTCGAATTCACATGCCTGCCCAATAACGATTGGGCCAGCGCCGATGATTAGAATAGATTTAATGTCAGTACGTTTTGCCATTTATTACCACTTTACCAAAATAAACTTTTGCCCCAATAGGGTCTTGCTAACCACGTACTCTGCGAGTTTTCAATCGCATTTTCAGTGCCCCTGCTCACTTGCTGCCGAACTAATGTATTGATTTGGCTAAATGATTTGGCCGTTAGCCCAATTTTTGCACCAATCAGGTTGTTATGCCTATCCATCAAATTATCAGACCTTTCCTTGCGCTCCATGAAAACAGTGACTAAATCCACCACTTTCGGTGATGAAGTATAAGCCACTACTGCGCTCGCCAAGGTATGCCTGTAAGCATCTAACTGACCGCTTTTACCACCCTCAAAATCACTAACAAAACACTCACGCCATACATAACTTAATACAAATACCGGGTAAATGGAGATTAGACTCAAACTCAAAACCAGCCATTTTTTACTCGAATTACGCATTATTTGCATTAATTACTTAATCCTTTTTCACCTGCATCATCCCAATAAAGCGGTCAAATAAGTAGCTCATTTCTGTGGGACCTGGACTTGCTTCAGGATGGCCTTGGAAGCTAAATGCTGGCTTATCAGTGCGCTCGATACCCTGTAAGCTGCCATCGAACAGTGAAATATGGGTGGTTTTAATATTAGCAGGAAGGGTGGTTGCATCTACCGCAAAGCCATGATTCTGGCTGGTGATATAGACACGTTTAGAATCTAGATCTTGTACTGGATGATTTGCACCATGATGACCGAACTTCATCTTATGGGTTTTTGCACCGCTAGCTAAGGCCAGTAACTGATGCCCTAAACAAATACCGAAGGTTGGAACACCAGACTCTACAATTGTTTTAATCGCTGAAATGGCGTAATCACATGGCTCCGGATCACCAGGCCCATTTGATAGGAATACACCATCAGGTTTATAAGCCAGCGCCTCTGCTGCAGTCGCTTGTGCTGGCAGAACTGTCACCTTGCAACCGCGCGACACCAGCATGCGTAAAATATTGCGTTTAACACCATAATCATAAGCTACCACGTGAAACTTCTCAGCAGGTGCTTCTGCAAAGCCATTACCCAAAGCCCACTCACCATCAGTGAATTCATAAGGTTTATCGCAACTGACTACTTTAGCCAGGTCCATGCCCGCTAAACCAGGGAAGCTTGCGATTAAGCTCTCCGCTAAGGCTATAGCTTTTAATTCATCTGCTTCACCAGCAATAATAGCGCCAGTTTGTGCGCCCTTTTCTCGTAAGATTCTAGTGAGTTTACGTGTATCAATATCAGCAATCGCAACAAGATTATTGGCAACCAAATAATCAGCCAAGGACTGTGTATTTCTAAAATTGCTATGGGTTAATGGTAAATCACGAATAATCAAACCACTTGCATACACTTGACCAGACTCAACATCTTCTGGGTTCACCCCATAATTACCAGTATGTGGGTAAGTGAGCGTTACGATTTGCTTGGTATAGGACGGGTCTGTGAGGATTTCTTGATAACCAGTCATGGAGGTATTAAACACAACCTCAGCTACAGTGTGACCAGAAGTACCAATTGATGTACCACGAAACACAGTTCCATCTGCAAGTACGAGTATGGCGGGCAGGTTTTGTGGCACAATAACTCCTTGTTTTAGCTTAATTAAATATTTTTTATTCTTATTCCATCATGAACAGATGGCAGATATGCAAAACGGGAGGAGCTTATATACTCTTCCCGTTTCAGAATTAATGAATTATAGCGAAAAACCGCCCACATTTCAACGTCAAAAACGCAAATAGATAGCGATAGTACGAAAGGCATTCAGCTTCCGAACTCATCGGATTAATCAATTTACTTGACGCAGAGTACGCCTTACTCACATGACGAGCGCCTCTAATTTAAGTTTGCATCAGTTGTTTATCATGCATTTTTGCTAAAAACACTTGCGCTGCAATTGAACCCAATAGTGCAATAAACATATCCCACTGCGTATCCCAAACATCACCTTGAGAGCCTAAAAATGCATTTGCAGCACTTCCTGAATAAATAGCGACCCACCATTCCACAAACTCATAAATAGCACTGACACTTAAACAGATGCAACAAGTAATAAAGAACAGCCATTTCCCTTTTTGTAACGGAGATTTTTTAAGCAAGATTTCTCGAGCGATAATGGCAGGAATAAACCCTTGCGCGAAATGGCCCAAACGATCGTAATGATTTCTTGACAGCTCAAAAGTATCTCGCAGCCAATTAAATAAAGGCACTTCCGCGTAAGTATAATGACCGCCAATCAGCAATATAATCGCATGTATTAATATGAGCACATAGGCTAACTTAGTAAATACCAACTGATGGCGTGTAAAAAACAGGATAGGAAGCGCAATTAAAACAGGTGCAACTTCTAGCCACCAAGTGAGCCGGTCAAATGGCGCTGTCGCAGACCAGATGAACACGAAAATTAGTACAGAAAACAGTAATAAGTAAAACTGATTTTTAGTCACTATATTTAACTATCCAGTTCAGTTTGAAAAAAGCTTTGCCTTGTTTTTAACTATGCGTTAAACAAAAATTAAGGGCAGTTAATCAGTTAACCCTGGAAGATCAGCGTGATAGATTGAATAACAATTCCGACCTTGCCGCTT
>JBDSHU010000070.1:0-3688 GCA_039918335.1 Methylotenera sp.
TGGCTAGAGTTGCTATGCGATCGATATCAGATAAAAAATCTGTTGGAAATAAAAATGTATCATTTTTGTCAAGCACAGGCTCTTGCAAAGTAGCTAAATCAGCAACAACATAGAGGTACTGCCCGCCAAAAATATTTCCACTTTCATATATCGTGCCGAACATGCGATGAAAATCAGCAAGTCGAAAATAATTAACATGCTCATAAAAAATATCAAACCATGCTGAGTGTTCACATATCCAATCAAAACATGGGACTTCGATATAGACTTTACCTTTGCCCTCGTTAGCTTCTGCAATTGCTGAAAGAAACCTAATTGGATTTAACATGTGCTCCAATACATGTCGCAATACTATGCCATCAGCAGTTAGTCCTAAATTTTTATCAAAACAAGCCTTAATCACATTAGTATTATTACCCTCATACGCGGGATCAATGCCTGTAATGTTGTAACCACACTTGCTCATATAATCGAGGAAATACCCTTTTCCACAGCCAACCTCAATAATAGATTTTGAAGAAAAATATTTCTGGATGATGGCCTTTACACTTTCTAGATGTTTTTGAAACACTGTCGAATGTGCTTGCTCGTTTTGATAATCCGCATCGTATTCTAGTAAAGTGGGATCAAAAGCAGTATTGAATATCAGTCCAGTTTTCATATCCTGAGCTAATTTAACATTGCCTTTAGTACAATCTAACGCAGCCAACTTATTTACAAACATCTTATTTTGAAAGACTGGTAACGCCTCTATTTTAAATAGCTCACGATAGCTCATTGCCGCTCCAGTGTTGCATCCAAATACTGCCTATCACCCCAAAATGCCATTGGCTCATAATCTGGATATGGGTAGTAGCCAAGATTTAGTCTAATTTTCCAATTATTTTCATGCAACCAACTCTCCACTTGTTCATGCACCGAAATCGGTTTACCAGAACAAATGTTAATAGTCCCAATATCATGCTGCATTAATGCCAAACGAACAATTTGACGTGAAACCTCATCAACATGTAAGTAATCACGTAATTGTTCACCACCCGACATATTGAATACCTTATCACCACGTTTGACCGCTTCCCGCAACTGAGAATAAAGCGATGTATTAGCCTGAGTCTCTCCGTACATATAAAAAAGCCTTGCCCATATTAAGTTAAAAGGTTTAATCAACTTTAAAAAACCCAATTGTTGGTGTAAAGCGTCTTTTGCAAAACCATATGGATTGTTTGGTTTCGTTATCATCTCTTCTGAAAGTGCTCCAGATTGCATTCCATACTCGAAGCATGTTCCTGTCACTAACAATGAAACTAAACCACTATCAATTACATTCTTCAAAAATTTATATTGTATTAATAATTCAGTTTCAAAGTGATGTAGTGATTTATAATTGGGTAATCCGTCCCAAGCAAGATGTATCAAAACGTCGGGAGAGCCTATCTTCTCAAAACTATTAGAATCACAATCGCATATATCTAGATCTATAACGTTAATTGATTTATCTATGCTGGCTAACTTTTCACCATCCCGAGTAATAGCAAAAACCTCTACATTCTCACGGGTTAAGGCGGTTAATACATTTTTACCGACAAATCCGCTAGCGCCTGTAACTGCAACTTTCATGTCTATTAGCTAATTGCCAATGTTGGAACAGCAGTAACAAATTTACCATTCCACTCATTTATATACTTTAATTGCTCAGTCACTTCTTGCTGTAAATTCCAAGGCAAAATCACCACATAATCAGGTTTATTTTGACGAATTATAGACTCTTCAACAATAGGAATTCGGCTTCCAGGAAGGAACTTATTTTGTTTTGCAGGGTTGCGATCCACTACAAATGGTAATAAATCTGGGCGTATACCTGCATAGTTAAGTAACGTATTACCTTTAGCGGCAGCGCCGTAAGCTATTACCTTTTTGCCTTCACGTTTGGCTTTGATTAAAAAATCAATCAAGTCATGCTTTACACGATTTGCTTGTTGCTGAAAGTCTGCGTAATAAGCTTCTGTCATCACACCTGCTTTTGACTCTCGTGTCAAAAGCTCATCAACAGCTGCATTCACTCGATGCTGACCTTGATCTTTACGCTGGGCAAATACGCGAAGACTACCGCCGTGTGTACTTATTGCCTGAACATCAAATACTTGCAATCCATTTTGATTAAATATTTCATTTACAGCAGTTAGTGATAAATATGAAAAATGTTCGTGGTATATGGTGTCAAATTGCGTATGCTTGACTAATTGCATCAGGTGTGGGAATTCAAAAGTCGCCACACCATTTGGTTTAAGTAAACGAGTAAAGCCCGTTACAAAATCATTAATGTTTGGCACATGTGCAAGTACATTATTAGCCGCTGTTAAATCAGCTTGCTTACCCATAGAAACTAGTTTATCAGCTAACTCAACTCCAAAAAATTCCTCAACTATGTCCAGCCCTTTTTCTTTGGCTGCAGCTGCAGTACTAGCTGTAGGCTCTATACCTAAACATCGAATACCTTTCGCTTTAACATACTGAAGCAAGTAACCATCGTTAGCGGCAATTTCTACAACGTGTGATTTTTCAGTCAAACTAAAACGGTTAACCATATCAGCAACATACTCCTCTGCATGCCGCAACCATGAAGTTGAAAATGAGCTAAAGTAGGCATAATCACCATCGAATAGCTCTTCTGCTCCTGCGTAGTCTTCAGTCTGTACTAGCCAACATTCGCTGCAAACGAGTACTTTAAGTGGGAACCATTTCTCAGGTGCTTTAAGTGTTTTTTCAGTGAGATAGGCATTCGATGGCGGAGCACTGCCCAAATCAATCAATGGCAGCACTAAATCAGTGCCACAGTGTCGGCATTTCATAAAACCATTCCTTCAAAATCATTTTTAATCATGAGATGCGAACGATCTCTTTCAGATAACTCTGTGATATCAAGAGGCCAAGTAATATCAATTCTTACATCAGAAACATTTAAAGCGGCTTCTGCCTCTTTAACATAGGGCGCTGAGTGCAAGTAAACAAGTTCACAATTTTCGGTTAACGCTTGAAATCCGTGAGCGAAGCCTTCTGGTATTAGTAAACCACGTTGGTTATTCTCACTGAGTATTTCACCATGCCAATGCAAAAAAGTCGGTGAATCTCTGCGTAGGTCTACGGCCACATCAAATATTTCGCCTTTAAGACAACTTACTAATTTAATCTCAGCGAAAGGTTGCTGTTGATAATGCAAGCCTCTGACAGCACCTTTTTGGCGTGTAAGTGTATGGTTTATCTGGCTAATAGACTTATTAAAGCCGTATGCTTTAAACTCTTCAGCACAATAGAAACGGCTCAAAAAGCCACGCGCATCTTCAATTGGTTTGCGCTGTATTATTTTTAGTCCAAGTAGAGGTGTTTCAAAACAATCAAATCGTTGCATTACTTAAGCCTTCATTGCATTCTGATATTCAGCAATTTGCATTAAGCTAAATTGATGCATATCACCATCGTTGCGCCAATATTGATGCCAATTCATTATTTTTTCTAAAGCAACGTCCAGACTCCAGCGCGGGTGCCAGCCTAACTGTATTCTCGCTTTACTGCTATCAAGCTTTAAGTAGTTTGCTTCGTGAAGCTGTGGCTTTTGGTCTATTTGCCATTTGCTATTTGGCACGGTTGCTATCAACTTATCAACTATCCAAGCAACAGTATGAGCACCTTC
>JBDSHU010000071.1:0-8697 GCA_039918335.1 Methylotenera sp.
TTGCTTGAGTGGTTTAGCTAATACTAAAGCCAAGTTCGTGGCAAAATCGCCATGCCCGGCTGATTTTGGTCGCTCTAACAAAATATTGAGTTCAGTAACCTCAGGCGCGCCATTATTTTGCACAATAGTTTTTGCGGCGGTGGCTAGTAATTGGGTAAGATGTGCTTTCAAAACAAATTCGCAGCTAAGTAAAAACAACATTTTAACCTACTGCCGTTATTTTTTCCTTAATCAGTTGATAATCAAATCATTACATTGCCTAAACCAATATTAAAGATTGCCTTGGATGTGCCGTTAGACCGCCTATTTGATTACTTAAGTGGTGGTGTATCGGTAAAAATTGGTCAACGCGTACTGGTACCTTTTGGTCGCAGAAGCCAGATCGGTATTGTGATGGGTCTGGCAGACACGAGTGATTTTCCTATTGAAAAGCTCAAGCCAGTCATGCAAGTGTTTGCCGATGAATTATTAATCGATACAGAAGTGTTAAGTTTGGTTAAATTTAGTGCGGATTATTATCAATACCCTTTTGGTCAGGCTTTATTAGCATCTTTGCCCGCTCGCTTGCGGCAAATCGCACCTGCGGTTTCGCGCAAGCAATATGCCTATCAACTCACGGATTTGGGTAGAGTACAAACTATTGAACAAGTGCCAAAGCGCCAATTGGTGACGCGTCGTGTATTTTCTGCATTACAAGAGAATGATTTACTTACCGAAGCAGATTTAGACCTTATTTCCAGTAGCGCGCGCAAAGCGGTAAAGCAGCTAGTGATGGATGGTTGGGCGAATAGCAAGCAAATACAAGCCACTTTGCGGGTGCCTGAAATGCCTTCGACAATCGTGCCGGAACTTAACGATGAGCAGGCTTTTGCAGTCGGGCAGATTGTGCAGGATTCGCAAGTCTTCAAAGCTTGGCTATTGCATGGCATTACCGGTAGCGGCAAAACGGAAGTATATATTCGGTTAATGCAGCATGTTTTGCTTAATGAAAATGCCCAAGTATTGGTTTTGGTACCGGAAATCAACTTGACGCCGCAGTTGGAAGCACGCTTTAGAAGTCGCCTGGCAGATTATCCGCTAGTCAGTTTACATAGTAATCTGAGCGAGAGTGAACGCTTACATCATTGGCAATTAGCGCAATCTGGCGCAGCGAAGATTATTATTGGTACGCGACTCTCTATTTTTACGCCGTTACCCCATCTCAAACTGATTATCATCGATGAGGAGCACGATAGCTCCTATAAGCAGCAGGACAGCATGCGCTACCATGCGCGCGATGTAGCGTTAATGCGGGCGAAGCGCTTGAATATCCCCGTGGTATTAGGCTCTGCGACGCCTGCGCTGGAAAGCTGGCAAAACGCTACAACAAATAAGTATAGTTTACTCAGTTTGAATCAGCGTGCAGTCACTGCCGCACAACTGCCACATATTGAATGCATCGATACGACCAAAGTAAACCTGCAGCATGGGTTAACGCCGCAACTCATCGCCGCTCTACGCTTAAGGCTGGCGCGTAAAGAGCAAAGTTTGCTGTTTATCAATCGCCGTGGCTATTCACCCGTTTTATTATGTTCAGCCTGTCACTGGATTGCGCCATGTACGCGATGCAGTAGTCGATTAGTCGTCCATTTGGGGCAAAGAAAATTACGTTGCCACCATTGCGGACATGAACAAAAAATTCCAAATCAATGTCCAAGTTGTGGTGATGCAGATTTACACCCGACTGGGCATGGAACGCAAAGATTGGAACAAACACTGGTGCAATTGCTGCCGACAGCACGTATCACAAGGGTAGACCGTGACAGCACTAGTCGTAAAAATGCCTTGGTTGAAATTTTAGATAAAGTGCACAGTCAAGAGATAGATATTTTGGTCGGCACACAAATGCTGGCTAAAGGACATGATTTTCCAAATCTTACTTTGGTGGGCGTGATTGATACCGACAGCGCATTGCATAGCCCGGATTTTCGAGCCAGTGAACGTTTGTTTGCACAATTGATGCAGGTGGCTGGTCGCGCCGGTCGTGCTGATAAAGCGGGTCAGGTAATCATCCAAACGCAGTTTCCTGAACATGCTTTATTTAATGCTCTGCGCAGTCAGAATTATGTGAGCTATGCCAATGCCATGTTGCAAGAGCGTGAGCAGGTACAGTTTCCACCGCATGTGTTTACTGCCTTAATGCGCGCAGAAGCCAACGAATTTGCATTGGTACAACAATTTCTAAATCATGTATTTAAAATAGCGCGCGGTTTCAACAATGATGTAATGGTGTACGATCCAATCCGTCCGCAAATGGAGCGACTAAAAGGCATGGAGCGCGGTTATATTTTAATGCAAGCGAATCAGCGCCCCGCTTTGCAGCGCTTATTGAAAAATCTGTTGCCTCAATTAAGAGGGCAATCTATAGCTAACAAAGTCAGATGGGCAATAGATGTAGACCCATTGGAGTTTTAAATAAGGAGTAGTGACTAGTCATTGCAACTTGCCCGAATTAACTGACATCCATCAAAATGCAGTAAAATGCAACATCAGGCGGGTGTAGTTCAGTGGTAGAACGCTAGCTTCCCAAGCTCGATATGCGGGTTCGATTCCCGTCACCCGCTCCAATTTTATTGATGCAACTATTTTAACGATAAACATATTATGGCAAATCAAGCACCACCCTCAGTTTTAACCTTTGCAGGCACCGACCCTAGCAGTGGCGCAGGTTTGCAGGCGGATATCCTGACGTTTGCAAGTATTGGCTGCCATCCGCTTTCGGTTGTTACGGCGATTACCGTGCAAGATACCATAGGGGTAGACAGTGTCTTGGCGATGGATGCCGATTGGGTGAACGACCAGGCGCGTGCGATTTTAGAGGATGTACAGGTTTCCGCATTTAAATTAGGTTTATTAGGATCGGTGGAGAATATTGCCGTAATTGCTGAGATCATGGCGGATTATCCAGATATTCCTTTGTTGATCGACCCAATCCTCACATCAGGTCGCGGTGATGATTTAAGCAATGATGAAATGATGGATGCGATGGTCGAGCTGCTTTTCCCGCAGGCTACTTTAATTACGCCCAATAGTTTAGAAGCGCGTCGTTTTGCTTTTGCTGATGACAGTGACGAAATTTCGCTGACTTCGCTGGATGAAAGTGCCGCGCGTTTATTGGCGATGGGCAGTGAGTATGTGCTGATTACCGGTACGCATGAACGTACCTTGGAAGTGACTAATACTTTGTACGGCAATAATAAATTGATCAAAGCTTACAAGTGGGAGCGCTTGGTAGGCAGTTATCATGGCTCTGGCTGTACGCTAACCAGCGCCATTGCGGCGTGTATGGCGCATGGCTTAAGCATAGAAGAAGCCATAGAAGAGGCGCAGGAATACACATGGCAGACGCTTAAAAATGGCTTTAGGCCTGGTATGGGGCAGTTGATTCCAGACCGCATGTTTTGGGCACGTGATGAAGAAGACGTGGTGGTGACCGGCGGCGACGGCAGTGTCAAAACGCACTAATCGAAAATTAATCTATTGTCATTTGCTCGCAATGTTTAATTTCATATGATTAATGGTTTGTATGCAGTAACACCTGATGAACCGGATACCGACCTGTTGCTAGATAAGGTTAAGGCAGCCTTGGAAGGTGGGATAAGCGTGCTGCAATATCGCAATAAAATCGCCAGCCACAAGCTGCAGACGCAGCAAGCGCGCGCAATATTACCTTTGTGCAGGCAATATCAAGTGCCATTCATTATTAATGACTCTATTAAGCTTTGCTTAACACTAGATGCCGATGGTGTACATTTAGGCGGTGATGATGGTAATTTAATAGAGGCGCGTGCCAGATTAGGGGCAAATAAAATACTCGGTGCATCCTGTTATAACCGGTTTGATTTAGCACTTAGCGCGCAGCAGGCGGGTGCAGATTACGTGGCATTTGGGGCCTGTTTTGCCTCCAGTACCAAGCCGAACGCGCCTGTTGCTAGCTTGGATTTATTCAAACGCGCAAAATCTGAGCTTAACATTCCAGCAGTCGCCATTGGCGGTATTACGCTACAAAATGCTGCTTTAGCTATTGAGGCAGGTGCAAGTTCGATTGCGGTAATCAACGCTATTTTTAATGCTGCTGAGATAAAATCAACAACTCAGCAGTTCACAAAACTATTTAATACTATTTAATCACTAAAATCATGACATCTAACACTACATCTAGTAATCAAACGCTTTTTGAAAAATCTCAACAACTTATTCCTGGCGGTGTGAATTCGCCAGTGCGTGCGTTTCGTAGTGTGGGTGGTACGCCGATATTCTTTAAAAAAGGCTTGGGCTCCAAGCTTTGGGATGTCGATGGCAAGCAATATATCGACTATATCAATTCATGGGGACCGATGATTGTCGGTCATGCGCATCCTGTGGTCATTAAGGCGGTGCAAGATGTCGCTGAAAACAGTTTGTCATTTGGTACGCCGACAGGTTTAGAGCTTGAAATGGCAGAACTCATTAATAAACTAGTCCCTAGCATGGAGCAAGTACGCTTGGTGAGTAGCGGTACAGAAGCGACCATGAGTGCGATTAGGGTGGCGCGTGGTTTTACTGGACGCAATAAACTGGTGAAGTTTGAGGGTTGTTACCACGGCCACTCGGATGCTTTGCTGGTTAAAGCGGGTTCAGGCTTACTCACTTTTGGTGAACCGGATTCTGCCGGTGTGCCAGCGGAAGTAGCGGCACATACGCTTACTTTGGAATATAACAACACGCAAGCACTAAAAGATTTGTTTAGCAAAATGGGCGATGAAATTGCCTGTGTGATTATTGAGCCTGTAGTTGGCAACATGAATTTGATTGTGCCGCATATGGAGTTTTTACAAACCTTGCGTGAACTGTGCACTAAACATGGTGCGGTACTGATTTTTGATGAAGTAATGACGGGCTTCCGCGTACATTTAGGCGGTGCACAAGCGCTGTATAACATCAAGCCAGATATGACTACGCTAGGTAAAGTGATAGGCGGCGGTTTGCCTGTCGGTGCGTTTGGTGGACGTAAAGATATTATGAGTTGCCTGGCACCATTGGGTAAGGTGTATCAGGCAGGCACTTTATCCGGTAACCCTGTTGCTGTAACGGCTGGCTTAAAGACGTTGGAGTTGATTCAAGTGCCAGATTTCCATGCTAAGTTAACGGCACAAACTAAAAAACTGGTAGATGGTTTAAAAGTCGCCGCTCAAGACTCAGGTGTAGTCTTCAATGCGCAAAGCGTCGGTGGCATGTTTGGGCTATATTTCTGTGAAAACTGCCCAACTAGCTTTAATGAAATGATGCAATCCAATAAAGAGCATTTCAATAGGTTCTTCCACAGTATGCTGGATAGCGGCATTTACTTAGGTCCTTCGGCGTTTGAGGCAGGTTTCGTGTCAGCTGCACATAGTGATGAAGATATTGCATTTACCATAGCGGCGGCGAAAAAAGCGTTTCAGTTAGTCGCTGCAGCATGATTGTGATTGTTTGTACAAAATAACGCTGTAGTAGGTGTAGAGTATTATTTGTGCAAATAATCGTTATCTTTGGCTTCTATCTTATTGAACACATAGGCATTTAACGGTAAACTTGAAGGTTCCGCTAAATGTTTTGTGATTAGATAATATGGCATTAGATTTAAGTAATTCAACCTCTGTTAATTCAAGCAAACCGGCTAAGCAAGGTTTATACAATCCGTCTAACGAACGCGATGCCTGTGGCGTTGGTTTCGTGGCACACATCAAGGGCAATAAAAGCCACGAGATCGTGCAAAAAGGCCTAGAGCTGCTTACCAACCTGACCCATCGTGGTGCAACAGGTTACGATCCTAAGTTGGGTGACGGCGCAGGCTTGCTGATGCAAATGCCAGACGCATTCATGCGTAAAGAGGCGGCAAAACTTAATATCGATCTGCCAGACGCGGGACAATATGCGGTGGGTAATGTTTTTTTGCCGCAAGTGGCAAAAAGCCGTGAAGCTTGTGAAGCGTTAATTACAACAATCATTGCGGAAGAAAATCAAACATTTCTTGGTTGGCGTGATGTCCCCGTGGATAACAGCAATATCGCTCAGGCGGCGCGTGACGTTGAGCCAACGATACGCCAAGTGTTGATTGCTGGTACGCAAAATGACCAAAACATCTTCGAACGCAAATTATTTGTGATTCGCAAACGCATCGAGCATGCGGTGAGTGCGCTTAATCTTAAAGATAAGGCAGCTTTCTATATACCTTCCCTGTCTAGCCGCACCATCGTCTATAAAGGCATGCTGCTAGCAAATGAAGTGGGCGTTTATTACCAGGATTTAAACGATGAGAGCGTTGTTTCAGCACTTGCGCTAGTGCATCAGCGTTTTTCAACCAACACTTTCCCGGCTTGGGATTTAGCCCATCCATTCCGCATGATTGCGCATAACGGTGAAATCAATACCGTGCAAGGCAACGTTAATTGGATGGCGGCACGTCACGAGACCATGAAGTCTAGCGTCATCGGCGAAGATCTGGAAAAGCTTTGGCCGCTGATTGTCGACGGTCAGTCAGATTCAGCCTGTTTTGATAACTGTTTAGAGTTGCTAGTGGCCGGTGGTTATTCATTGCCGCACGCCATGATGATGTTGATTCCTGAGGCTTGGGGCGCTAAAGACGGTTCCGGCAATCCACTGATGGACGAGGAGCGTCGTGCTTTTTATGAATACCATGCGGCTTTGATGGAGCCATGGGATGGCCCCGCTGCCGTAGCATTTACTGATGGCCGCATGATTGGTGCTACCCTAGACCGTAATGGCCTACGCCCTGCCCGTTATTTAGTGACCGATGATGACATCGTGATGATGGCGTCTGAAATGGGCGTGCTTACTTTTCCGCAAGAAAAAATCGTTAAAAAATGGCGCTTGGAGCCAGGCAAAATGTTGCTGATTGACATGGAACAAGGCCGCATTATTGGTGATGCTGAAGTGAAGCATGCCCTTGCGACGGCCAAGCCTTATAAACAATGGATAGAAAAAACGCGCTACTTTTTAAGTGATATGCCAAAAATACATGGCGGGTTGGAAATGGCCGCCGGTTTATTGGATACCCAACAAGCCTTTGGTTACACCCAAGAAGATATCAAATTCGTCATGGCACCTATGGTTACCAATGGCGAAGAAGGTGCTGGCTCAATGGGTAATGACGCGGCTTTGCCGGTGTTATCGGCTAAGCCAAAACTGCTCTACAACTATTTCAAACAATTGTTTGCACAAGTGACCAACCCACCAATTGACCCGATTCGTGAAGAATTAGTGATGTCATTGGTAACGTTCATTGGTCCTAAACCTAACTTGTTCGGTTTGGATGAAACCACGCCGCCTATGCGTCTGGAAGCCAGTCAACCGATTTTGATGTTGGATGAACTCGAACAGCTGAAAGCAATTGCGACACTGACGCAAAACCAATATAAATCTTTGGTGTTAGATATTACCTACCCTGCTGTTCAGGGTAAAAATGGCATGGCTGCCGCGGTGGCAAGTATTGCTAGTGCCGCTGAAAATGCCGTACATGACGGCTTCAATATCCTTATTTTGTCGGATAGAAACATCAGTGACGCGCGCTTAGCGATTCCAGCCTTGCTGGCTTGCTCAGCAACGCATGAGCATTTAGTGAAATGTGGTCTAAGAACGAGCACTGGCTTGGTAGTGGATACTGGTTCTGCGCGGGAAGTGCACCATTTTGCCTTGCTGGCAGGTTATGGTGCAGAAGCGGTTTGCCCATGGTTGGCGTTTGAAACCATTAATCACATGGGTACTAAAGATAATAACGAAGCGGCCAAGAAATTTGTTAAAGCTATCGGCAAAGGCTTGTATAAAGTCATGTCGAAAATGGGCATTTCTACTTATCAGTCTTACTGTGGCGCACAAATATTCGAAGCCATTGGTTTAAATACGGGTTTTGTTGATAAATACTTTACTGGGACCGCAACCAATATTGAAGGCATTGGCTTAGATCAAGTCGCAGAAGAAGCTGAACGTTTACATCTGAGTGCTTTTGGCGATGACCCAGTATTGGCAAACAGCCTAGACGCAGGCGGCGAATACGCTTTCCGTGTGCGCGGTGAAGAACATATGTGGACGCCGGATTCAATTGCAAAATTGCAGCATGCTACCCGTACCAACTCTGCAACCACTTACAAAGAATACGCTGCTTTAATTAACGACCAAACGCGTCGTCACATGACTTTGCGCGGTTTATTTGAAATCAAATCTGCAGGTTCCGCTATTCCACTGGATTCAGTAGAGCCGGCAAAAGAAATCGTTAAGCGTTTTGCCACAGGCGCAATGTCTTTAGGTTCAATTTCGACCGAAGCACATGCGACACTAGCCATTGCCATGAATCGTATCGGCGGTAAATCTAACACTGGCGAAGGCGGTGAAGATGCTAAACGCTTCATTGCTGTTGCTAGTGATACCAGCATGGCCAATGTCATCGGTGCGAAGAATATTGAGCGTGATATTCCGCTTAAAGCCGGCGATTCCATGCGTTCACGCATTAAGCAAGTGGCGTCTGGACGATTTGGGGTGACCGCTGAATATTTAGCCTCGGCGGATCAAATTCAAATCAAAATGGCACAAGGTGCAAAACCGGGTGAAGGCGGTCAATTACCTGGGCATAAAGTCAGTGAATACATTGCCAAGCTGCGTTTTTCTGTACCAGGCGTGGGC
>JBDSHU010000072.1:0-3262 GCA_039918335.1 Methylotenera sp.
AACCCGCAAACTCACAGGCTAACGGAGATGATGTTTCATGAAGTATTCGCACGCATTCAACAAGAAGTAGTCCAATCAGAAATGGTTAGATAAGCGTCAGTTTAATAAAGGAGATTAAGATGCCATACGTGAATATCAAACTTGCCGGTGCAGTGACCCATGAGCAAAAAGCACAAATCGCAAAAGAAATCACTGAAACACTGGAACGCGTTGCCCATAAACCAAAATCTTACACTTACATTACCTTTGAAGAAGTAGCGTATGAAGATTGGGCGATAGGTGGCAAGTTATTGGATGAATGACATCGACACTAGCCTGATAAGCTAGTGTTAACTTCAATGAACGGGAAAATAAAAACCGACGTCATTATTATTGGTGCAGGGCCAACGGGACTTTCTTTAGCCTGCCAGCTGGTAAGATACGGTATCGATTTCATCCTTATCGAGAAAAACGCAACAGTCACATCTCATTCCAAAGCGATTGGTGTTCAAGCCCGCACACTAGAAATTTACGAGCAACTTGGTTTGGCTCAGCAAGCAGTCAGCCATGGCCAGATTGCCAGAAAAATTTGCCTACTCACAGGTGGAAAAATACGCGCTGAGATCAATCTTTCCAATATGGGGCTAGGTTTAAGCCCTTACCCCTATTTGCTATTTCTGGAACAAAGTAAAAACGAGCAACTTCTTTATGAGTACCTACTAAATCATCAAAAAAACGTGCTGTGGAATACAGAACTCGATAATTTTACGCAAACTGAAATAGCTGTTACAGCACAGGTAAAGACGCTTGACGGTGATTTTCAAGTAATTGAAGCGCAATATTTAGTTGGCTGCGATGGCGCAAAAAGTCTAGTAAGGAATAAACTGGGTCTATCTTTTGAAGGCAGTACACTGGAGCGGCTGTTCTATGTTGCCGACGTGCAAATTGATTGGCCGTTTAGCCATGATGCTGGCTATGCTTGTTTGGCACCAGCCTCGACGGCGCTCTTTTTCCCCATGGAAGGCGAAAAGCAATATCGCATCATCGGCACTTTTCCTGAAGGGTTGGATAAAGACGAAGGTGAGTTTTTATATGAAGAGATCGAACAGCGAATTCAACACGATACTAAACTGGCACTCGATATTTCCAAGGTCAATTGGTTTTCGGTTTATAAAGTCCACTCGCGCGGTGTCAATAAGTTTTCAGAAGGACGGTGTTTCGTCGCAGGCGATGCTGCACATATACATTCCCCAGCCGGTGCGCAAGGCATGAACACGGGAATTCAGGATGCTTACAATCTGGCATGGAAAATAGCTTTCGTTATAAAAGGCTATGCGGATGAAAAACTGTTGGAGACTTATAACGAAGAGCGTCTGCCCAACTCAAAAAAACTTTTGCAAACAACTGATCGTGCTTTTGCAGTATTAATCGGTTCTAACCGGGTTATTGGTTTATTACGAATGACCATTTTCCCGACATTGCTTAGATATCTTTTTAAACTAAATGTTATTGGTAAATTGGCTTTCCTATTCATCTCGCAAACTCGCATCCATTACCGAAATGCGTCGTTAAGCATGCGTAATGACAATAAAATTTTTAAGGTGAAAGCCGGCGACAGAATGCCTTATTTTTTGATTGATGGCGAGAGAGTGTATAACAGGCTGCATCAGCCGAAATTTCACTTCCTTGTTTTTTCCAACTTACCAACTCATTTTAAAATGCTGGAAATGGAGTTAGCTCATCAATACCGTGAATTTTTTGATTGCAGCGAAATCTTATTAGATTCGAAAGTTACTGAAGTTTTTGGTATGAATACTTCTTTTGTCGTCTTATTAAGACCTGATAACCATATTGCATTTATTTCTACAGAAATTTCATTAAATGAGTTAAGTGTCTATATGGACAGGTTTTTTTGTAATTCAAAACTACAGGTTACATAGTGTCTTTAATACCCTAAATAATGAGTGTGGCAATTTTGTCCTTAATTTAAGGACGTCTGTTTATGATGTTTAACTGCTAAAATATCACCATGTTCGACCCTAAACCCATCTTAAAAAATCTACCCAATCTGCCTGGCGTTTACCGCATGATAAACGCGACGGA
Organism: Methylotenera sp.; assembly: GCA_039918335.1. GTDB lineage: Bacteria > Pseudomonadota > Gammaproteobacteria > Burkholderiales > Methylophilaceae > Methylotenera. The sequence continues at coordinate 2,083 of JBDSHU010000072.1, forward strand.
TGAGGTGATTTATGTGGGTAAAGCTAAAGATCTTAAAAAGCGCGTTTCATCGTACTTTAATAAAAATTTATCCAGTCCTCGTACGCGCATGATGGTAAGCAACGTCATTAAGATTGAAACCACCGTTACCCGCAGTGAAGCAGAGGCTTTGCTGCTGGAAAATAACATGATTAAAGGCTTAATGCCGCGCTACAACGTGTTATTTCGAGATGATAAATCTTATCCATACATTGTGCTTACAGGGGATGAGTTTCCTCGACTTGCATTTCACCGAGGTGCGCAACGTAAAGGGAATCAATACTTCGGGCCTTTCCCAAACTCTTTAGCGGTGCGGGAGAGTATTCAGTTATTACAAAAAGTTTTTAAGTTGCGCACTTGTGAAAACACCGTATTTGCAAACCGCAGTCGCCCCTGTTTGCAGCATCAAATTGAGCGTTGCACAGCACCATGTGTAGGTTTTATTGCTGACGAAGATTACAGAAATGACGTACATCAAGCCGCGATGTTTTTGCAGGGAAAAACCAATGAGGTGATAGACGCGCTTGGTGAGCAAATGAATGCAGCTGCTATCAACCAGGAATATGAAATGGCCGTGGTGTTCCGTAACCGTATGCAAGCGCTGCGCCAAGTGCAAGCTAAACAGTTTGTCAGCGATTTTAATGTGTCGGACGCAGATGTGATTGCCTGTGCTGAGTTACATGGTCAGCATTGTATTAACTTGGTGATGATACGTGGCGGGCGACATCTGGGTGATAGAAGTTATATGCCTAAAAATACTGAGGGTGAAACTTTGGAAAACAGCATGGAGGCTTTTCTGGGGCAGCATTATGTTGCACAAAATACACCGCCACTGATTGTGGTAGGTATTAAGATTGAAACTGCAGTGCTTGAAGAAGCATTGAGTGAACAAGCCGGCCGTAAAGTGAAAATCAACACTAACGCGATTGGTGACAAGCGGGTGTGGCTGAAAATGGCGCAAACCAATGCCGAGCTTGCATTGGCTCAGCGTGATGCCACGGCCACTAATCAAACCGCTAAATTAGTCGCGTTGCGCGAGGCGTTGCATCTATCAGACAGCACAGAGCGCATTGAATGTTTTGATATTAGCCACACCATGGGTGAAGCCACGGTAGGTAGCTGCGTGGTATTTGATCGCGGTGATATGCAAAATAGCGAATAT
>JBDSHU010000073.1:0-3452 GCA_039918335.1 Methylotenera sp.
CGCTGTGGTAAAATCACGGCTATATGAATACTGCAAACACCCCACCCCAAGAGCAAGCGCGAGAGCTGGCAAAATCCTTCGATCCAAAAACCATAGAAAGTCACTGGTATCAATTTTGGGAGAGTAACGGCTATTACGCGGCCGGCTTAAATCCTGAAATCAAAGATAACTTCTGTATTCTATTACCGCCGCCCAATGTGACGGGCACTTTGCATATGGGGCATGGTTTCAACCAAACCCTGATGGATGCATTGACACGCTATCACCGCATGCGCGGTGACAATACTTTATGGCAGCCAGGGACAGACCATGCAGGTATCGCGACGCAAATTGTGGTTGAGCGTCAGTTGGATGCACAGGGTGTTTCTCGTCATGACTTGGGTCGTGGGAAATTCCTAGAAAAAGTATGGGAATGGAAAGAATATTCTGGCGGGACCATCACCAAACAAATGCGTCGTTTAGGCACATCACCGGATTGGAGCCGCGAGCGCTTCACCATGGACGAAGGTTTAAACAAAACTGTTACTGAGACTTTTGTCCGCTTGTATAACGAAGGTTTGATTTATCGCGGTAAACGTTTGGTGAACTGGGATGTGAAGCTAGGTACAGCCGTCTCAGATTTAGAAGTGGTGCAGGAAGAAGAAGATGGCTTTATGTGGCATATCAATTATCCACTTGCTAGTGGTCAAGGAATAAATGGAGAGCTTCATTTGACTGTAGCTACAACGCGCCCAGAAACTATGCTCGGTGATGTGGCCGTAATGGTGCATCCTGAAGATGAGCGCTATAAGCACCTAATTGGTCAAAACGTAAAACTGCCTTTATGTGACAGAGAAATTCCGATTATTGCCGATGATTATGTAGATAAAGAGTTTGGCACCGGTGTGGTTAAAGTCACACCTGCGCATGATTTTAATGACTATGCGGTTCGTCAAAGACATCCTTACTTACCAATTTTTAATATTTTAAAATTGGATGGAACCATAATTGATAACAATATGCCTGCGGGCGGTGAAAGGGTGTTTGATTTTATTGCAGACCGTCCAGAAGGCGGAAAAGTTGGTAGCTTAGGTAATCAACCAAATGCAGTAGATATTCGAATTCCTGAGGCATATCAAGGCAAAGACCGCTTTGATGCTCGAAAGCTTATTGTTATCGACCTAGAGGTAAATGGATATTTAGTTAAAGCTGAAAAATACAAACTTAAAGTGCCGCGTGGTGACCGTACGGGTGTAATCATCGAGCCTATGCTGACTGATCAATGGTTTGTTGCCATGAGTAAGGCTGATGAAACAGGTAAAAGCATCACACAAAAGGCACTCGATGTAGTCGCAAGCGGTGAGATTAAATTCTACCCAGAAAACTGGGTGAATACTTATAACCAATGGCTGAATAACATTCAAGATTGGTGTATTTCTCGTCAACTGTGGTGGGGGCATCAAATCCCAGCTTGGTACAATGATAGCGGTAAAATCTATGTAGCGCATGACGAAGCCGAAGCAAAAGCTTTGGCGGCAAGTGACGGTTATACAGGTAACTTAAAACGCGACAATGATGTGCTAGACACTTGGTATTCATCTGCCCTATGGCCATTCTCTACATTGGATTGGATGGGTGATAAAGTCAAAGATGACGCCAATATCGCCTTACAGCAATACTTGCCTTCAAGCGTACTAGTCACAGGCTTCGATATCATCTTCTTCTGGGTGGCGCGAATGGTGATGATGACGAAACACATCACTGGCAAGATTCCCTTCAAGCATGTATATGTACACGGCTTGATTCGTGATGCGGAAGGCCAGAAGATGAGTAAATCTAAAGGCAACGTACTGGACCCGATTGATTTGATTGACGGCATTAGCTTAGAAGATTTAATCAAAAAACGTACCACTGGTTTGATGAACCCGAAACAAGCTGAGCAGATTGAAAAGCGTACGCGTAAAGAGTTTCCAGAAGGTATTGCTGCTTATGGTACCGATGCTTTGCGTTTTACCTTCGCTGCTTTAGCTAGCCCAGGGCGCGACATCAAGTTTGATCTACAACGTTGTGATGGCTACCGTAATTTCTGCAATAAATTATGGAACGCAACACGTTTTGTGTTGATGAATACAGAAGGCCAAGACAACGGACTGGAAGAGTGCAGCACTCAGCCAGATGGTTATTTAAGCTTCTCGCAGGCAGATCGCTGGATAGTGTCGCAATTGCAACGCACGGAAGCTGAAGTTGAAAAAGCGTTTATTGACTACCGTTTTGACTTAGCTGCAAAAGCCATTTATGAGTTTGTGTGGGATCAATATTGTGATTGGTATTTGGAGTTGGCAAAAGTACAAGTTCAACAAGGTACGGATGCAGAAAAACGCGCTACTCGTCGCACACTGCTTAGAGTGCTAGAAACAATCTTGCGTTTAGCGCATCCGATTATGCCGTTTATCACCGAAGAGATTTGGCAAACTATCGGACCTATGAGTGGCCGTAATGGCCCAAGTATCATGCTTGAAAAATATCCACAGTCTCAGCCCGGCAAGATTGATGAGGCGGCTGAATCATGGGTAGCATTGTTGAAACAGGCCGTAGATGCATGCCGCAGCTTACGTGGCGAGATGAGTATTTCACCTGCTACACGCGTACCTTTGATCGCATCGGGCGATGCAACACAATTAGCCCTTTATGCACCGTATTTGAAAGCACTCGCTAAATTGGAAGATGTGACGATTGTGGCGGAACTGCCGGAAGCGGATGCACCGGTGATGTTGGTGAACGACTTTAAACTCATGTTAAAAGTTGAGATTGACGTTGCGGCTGAGAAAGAGCGGTTGAGCAAAGAGATTGCAAGATTAGCGGGTGAAATCGCTAAAGCAAATGGTAAGCTTACTAACGAAAGTTTTGTGGCAAGAGCTCCAGCAACGGTGGTTGAGCAGGAAAAAGCACGGGTGGCTGAATTTGGCACTCGTGTAGAAAAGCTTAACGCACAGCTAGCCAAACTTAAGTAATCAATGCTTTGACTTATAAAAGGCGGATTCAAGAATATTGAATACGCCTTTTTAATGTTTATTCGCAGCTTATTTTTGTAATGAAACTGTCGCGGATGTTCCACAGCGATGACAAAACTTAACGAATGCATTTTTGCGTGATTCACATTTTTGGCAATAATCGTGCAAGCCTATACCGCAATGTGGGCAAAAATCATTGGTCACATCTTTTAGGTCTACATTGCGCTCGCAGCCCGGGCATACACTTTTTGCCAACCTCGCTAGTGCAGTATCGTAGCTGAGTTCTTCGCGACGCTGTAGATCTGGCATTTGCTCAGCAAGTTTTTGTTTTTCCAGATATTTATTGAGCGAGATGATTGCCTGCCGGCCAATGATTACCGTAATAACAATGCCCACGATGTAGCGAACATAACCACCGTAGCTCGGTAAGTAAGGCACTAATTCAACAAAGAACGCAAACAA
>JBDSHU010000074.1:0-6660 GCA_039918335.1 Methylotenera sp.
CTATTTATTCTGTGTTTCCACCATCACTAAAGGTTCAGCACTAGCATCTTCTTTAGCTTTTTGTTGCCAAGCGGCTGCTTTGCGTGGTGCGCTTGGTTTAGTGGCTTCAACAGGGGCGGCTACTTTAGGTGCATCTGCTTTTGTTTCTACCAATTGCAAACCCACTGAAGCTAAATCAACAGGCTTAGCCTCAGTTTTTGGTTTACGTGGGCGAGCAGGGCGCTTGCTATCTGCCTTAGCTGGAGGCGTCTCGCTAGATACCGCACTAGCTACTGGTGGCGTATCCGTGGTCGCGATATTGCTTGACTCGCTAACATCGGCTACATTAGGCGCTGCAACTTTAGGCGTCCTGGCTTTCTTGTTTTCAGCTTTTGCTTTAGTTGGCGCTTCACTTAATGCAACTTCCATATCAGCAACAACTTCAGTACTTTTCGCAGAGCTGACAGCCACTTCCTGATTATTTGTTACTGGCTGTGTTACTTCTGTTTTAACTGGTTCTGTCGTAGTAGATCCAACTTTTGTTGGCGTTACCACTACAGGCTCGGCATTTTGAGTAGCTTGACTTGCATTGATTTCATCGTTTGGAATAAATGGACGATTAGTCTCAGTGGTAACGCTTTCGTCACGATCACGGCGACCACGACGATTATTGCGATTACGACGACCGCCAGTACGCTCTAAACGTGGTTCTCCAGCCGTATCACTTACAGGTGCTTCTGATGAAGCATTTGCTGGTTGATTGCTGTTACGCGGCGCTTGCTCATTACGAGGTTGTTCGTTACGTTGTTGCTCATTTCTTGGTTGTTGCGGTTTTTGTTGACGTGGTTCCTGCGCTTTATTTTCTGCAGTACGTGGTTCTTGACCTTTATTTTGAGCTTTAGGCTCATTGTTGCGTGCAGGGCGATTTTGATTGATATCTTTATCAGCACGCTCACCACCACTACGGTTGCGTTCATTACGGTTACGATTGTTACGGTTACGATTGTTGCGGTTATTATCTCTACGCGCTTCATCAGCCTTTTCAGCTTCCGTTTTTGGTGTTTCGGTCACAGTTGGAGAAGCATTAAAGAAGTTTTTGATACGTGCAAATAATGACACTTTAGGCGCATCGGATTTACTAGCAGTATCAGCTTTAGCCGTTTCAATCACAATCGGCGCCGGTGCAGAAGGTGTAATACCTTTTACCGCGGCGACCGGTCTTACCGCTTTTGCAACATCTTCTGCGTTGGGAATGTAAGTCGTTTCAGCAGGCATTTCTACCAATTTGTAACTGGCACGGCTAGTTTCATCGGTCACGTCATCATGCTTAACGCGCACGATGTTGTAGTTAGGCGTTTCAAGATGGATGTTAGGAATCAACACTACCTCAACGCCCATGCGTTGTTCAATTTTGTGAATATCAGCACGTTTTTCATTGAGTAAGAATGTCGCGACTTCAACTGGCAACTGTACTTGAATAATTGCACTGTTATCTTTCATCGCATCTTCTTGTGTGATGCGAAGAATGTGTAATGCAGTGGATTCAATGCCGCGAATATGACCAGTACCGCTACAGCGTGGGCAAGGAATATGATTCGTTTCGCCTAAGCTAGGACGTAAGCGTTGGCGAGATAACTCCAGTAAACCAAAGCGAGAAATCTTGCCTGTTTGCACACGTGCACGGTCTGCATGCAGAGCATCACGTAAAGCATTTTCAACTTCACGTTGATTGCGTTGACTTTCCATGTCAATAAAGTCAATGACTACCAAGCCGCCCAAATCGCGTAAACGCAATTGACGAGCCACTTCTTCAGCCGCTTCTAGGTTGGTGTTAAATGCGGTATGTTCAATGTCACTGCCGCGCGTAGCACGGCCTGAGTTGACGTCTACTGAAACCAATGCTTCGGTATGGTCAATGACAATCGCGCCGCCAGAAGGCAGACGCACTTCGCGTGAAAATGCAGATTCAATTTGATGCTCGATTTGGAAGCGGGTGAACAGCGGAATTTCATCTTGATACAATTTAACGCGTGACACATTGCCTGGCATCACGTGGTTCATGAACTGTACCGCTTGTTCATGAATATCAGGCGTGTCGATTAAAATCTCGCCAATATCAGAGCTGAAGTAATCGCGAATCGCCCGAATGACTAAGCTACCTTCTTGGTAAATCAAATATGCGCCAGCTTGCATAGCGGAAGCGCCATCAATCGCAGTCCATAATTGTGTGAGGTAGTTTAAATCCCACTGTAACTCTTCAGCATTGCGGCCAATACCAGCGGTACGCGCAATAATACTCATACCTTTTGGTACGTCTAGCTGCGCTAGCACATCACGTAGTTCATCGCGATCTTCGCCCTCGATACGGCGTGATACACCACCACCACGTGGGTTATTTGGCATTAATACTAAATATCGACCAGCTAATGAGATGAATGTAGTGAGTGCTGCGCCTTTATTGCCGCGTTCGTCTTTATCGACTTGTATGATCAGTTCTTGGCCTTCTTTTAAGGCATCTTGAATGCGAGATTTACCATCTGCGCCTTCTTTGTAGTAGCTGCGTGCCACTTCTTTGAACGGTAAAAAGCCATGTCTATCCATGCCATAATCGACAAAAGCGGCTTCTAATGAAGGTTCAATGCGGGTAATCACACCTTTGTATATATTGCTTTTACGTTGTTCTTTACCAGCGTGTTCAATATCTAAATCGATGAGTTTTTGACCATCTACAATAGCAACGCGTAATTCTTCAGATTGCGTTGCATTAAATAACATGCGTTTCATAACTTGCTCCTGCGCTATATAAGGCGGAACAGACACGATGCATATGAAAAGCATCGGTTAAATTTTTTAAAGTGAGAGTATTAAAATGATAGCGCCAAAAATTGGCTTGAATGTCACTAAAGAGCTAGAGGCGCGACTTCTATAAAGTCTGCACATAGGTGTGCTAGTTAACGATATTTTATTAAAGACGGTCAATTTTAGAACCTAATGCGGATAAGCGCATATAGAGATTAACTGTGAAGTTATTGGAACTTCGCGAGTTTAAATCTAGTCATTAAGTCGTATCAGTTGATAAACTCAAGCTGAAAACGATTAGTTAATCGTTAAAGCAAACTAATTATTAAATTTAAGCCTGTTTTAGCATAAATTCGTTAAAATTCTATCTTCAGTAAATCCTAATTTGCGAATACACCGTTTAAGGCAGTAAGCCAAATTTGACTATCACTTTAAGTCGCGCTTTATCTTTATTTGTCTGCGGCGGCTTAAGCGCTAATTTTACTTACCGTTACTTTATAATGAGGCGAACGGTATTAACCAAGTATTTGTTGTCACTTTAAATTACGCTTAAAACGTTTTAACTAAAATTGCTGCGATATATTTTATATGGCCTTGTAGTTGTAAAATCTACAAATATTTAGTTTCGTATTAAATGTATTCTTATCAACAATTTACATTGTTAACTTATTGAGAATAGTCAAAGTATAAGCTACATCAATCATTTAAGCAAAGCATGAACAACATTACAACTCAAGATCAAAATAAATTATCAGCCGTAAGTGAATTAGCCGCGGCATTTTTAACGGTGGATGAAGCGAGTGAAGGCCAGCGTGTTGATAACTTTCTTACCAAAACCTTAAAAGGTGTGCCTAAAAGTCATGTCTACCGCATATTGCGTAGCGGAGAGGTGCGTGTTAACAAGAAGCGTATTGATGCGGATTTTCGTCTCAGCTTAGGCGATGTGGTTAGAATTCCACCGACACGCTCGACGTTTACAGAAAAACCAGAGCAAGCTGTACCCACTACGTCAAAATTTGAACAGGCGATTATCTTCGAAGACGATGCCATGTTGGTGATTGATAAACCAGCAGGTTTTGCAGTGCATGGGGGTAGTGGTATTAGTCGTGGCGTGATTGAGCAATTGCGGCTAGAGCGCCCAAAAGCTAAGTTTTTAGAATTGGTACACCGTCTGGACCGAGAAACCTCAGGTGTGTTGATGCTCGCTAAGAAAAGAAGTGCGCTGGTGGCACTGCATGAGGCGATTCGCAACAATCAAACTGATAAACGCTATGTCATGTTAGTGCAAGGTGAGTGGCTTGAACCAAAAAAACGTGTGGTGCTAGACTTACAAAAATACCTGTTGCCGAATGGCGAGCGACGTGTGAACGTGGTGACTGATGTCTCTAAAGACAAATACAATGAGCGCCAAACTTCGGAAACCATGTTTAGGCTAATGAAGAACTTTAGTCATCCAGTACTTGGAAAATTTAGTTTGCTTGAGGCGCAGTTAGTCACGGGTCGTACGCATCAACTGCGTGTACAGTTGGCACACTTGGGCTTTAATATTGTGGGTGATGATAAATATGGCGATTTTTCTAAAAATAAAATTTTGTTAAAACATGGCTTAAAACGCATGTTTTTACATTCGTCAGTTACAAAAATTCGACATCCTTTAACCAATGATAAACTCGAACTAGTTGCGCCTATGCCACCGGAGTTAAATAAATTTTTACAAAAGCTTGAGAAAGAGGCTGTGAATAAAGAGGTGGTGAATAATGGCTAAGCAGTTTGATTTAATTGTATGGGACTGGGATGGTACGTTAGCCGACTCCACAGGAATGATCACTAAAGCATTACTTAAGGCTGCTGAAGAGGTTGGGTTGCCTGCACTTAGTGCCGAAAAAGCAAGTAGCATTATTGGATTAGGCTTGCGTGAGTCTATTCAAGCGTTATACGGTGATATCCCTGTAGAGCAGGCGCAGGCACTAGCAAAACACTACCGCCTAAATTATTATGCAGGTGAAAGCGAGATTCCATTATTCGAAGGTGCGGCAGATACGATCATTGAATTGAATAAACGCGGTTATAAGTTAGCAGTAGCAACGGGTAAAGGTCGGCGTGGTCTTAATTTGGCATTAGAGCATTGCGGTTTAGGCAAGTATTTTCATGCGACTCGTACTGTAGATGAATGTTTTTCAAAGCCTCATCCGCAAATGTTGGATGAGTTAATGGATATTTTAGTCACTTTGCCAGCCCGTACATTAATGATTGGTGATACTAGCTACGACCTACAAATGGCAGGAAACGCAGGGGTAAGTTCGCTAGGCGTGACATATGGTGCACAGCCAGCCGAACAGTGGCAGCATTTAAAGCCAATCCAGCAGTTCCATGATTTTGATAGCTTAGGTAAATGGTTGCTTGAACATGCATAGTTTTTTTGCGGCAGATATTACAAAAACAGATATTACGACATATGAATAAGCCTGAAGATATTATTATTTTCCGAAGTGAAGATTTGCAAAACGAAGCGAAAGGTTTGCGCTTTGCGTTGCCGTCTTTAGGTGAATATGCCACAGGTTTTGTCGTGCGGTTTCACGATAAACCTTACGCTTATATAAACCAATGTGCGCATGTGCCTGTAGAATTAGATTGGAACGAAGGTGAATTTTTTACGCTGCAAAAAGATTATTTGATTTGTGCCACGCATGGTGCGCATTACCAGCCTGATACTGGCTTTTGTGTGATGGGTCCATGTAAGGGTAAAAGATTGAAGCCGATAGCAGTGACTGAACAAAATCAGCAAATTATTATCAATACACTATCTCTAAAGTAATAACTTGGTCCTAAGTATTTGAATGAATCATTTTTTTGAACAATTTTTAGAAAGCATACATTATGTCAGAAGGTAGTCAGCAACAACCTGCAACACAAGATACGGCTTGGCAACGCGATGCAATAGAAAAACTTGCGACTTCTGCGTTAAGTGAGCAAAAAAAATCACGTCGTTGGAGCGTTTTTTTCAAATCGCTTATGTTTGTTTACCTGTTTATCTTGTTGTTTTATGCGCTGGGCTGGCTGGGGGGAGGTAAAAAAATCTCTAATGCACACACTGCACTCATTGATATTACCGGTGTGATTGAAGCGGGAGGGGATGTGAATGCAGATGCGGTAATGGGCAGCCTGCACGATGCTTATGACAACAAAGGTACCAAGGGCATTATTCTTCGTATTAACAGTCCGGGCGGCAGTCCTGTGCAAGCGGGTATTATTAACGATGAAATCAAGCGTCAAAAAATACTACATCCCAAGATTCCTGTTTATGCAGTAGTGGAAGATATATGTGCTTCAGGTGGCTATTATATTGCTGCAGCAGCAGATAAAATTTATGTGGATAAAGCGAGTATCGTCGGTTCTATTGGCGTGTTGATGGATGGTTACGGCTTTACCGAAGTAATGAAAAAAGTTGGAGTGGAGCGCCGATTGATGACGGCAGGTGAGAACAAAGCGATGTTAGACCCATTCTCACCACTTAACCCTAAACATCAGGCTTTAGCGCAAAATATGCTCAATGAAATTCATGAGCAATTTAAAACCGTCGTTCGTGATGGTCGTGGCTCACGTTTAAAAGAAAACTCGGAAACTTTTAGTGGTTTGTTTTGGAGCGGTGAGCAAAGTATTAAAATCGGTCTTGCAGATGCAATCGGCAGTGCAGACTATGTTGCACGCGAAGTCATTAAACAAGAAGAAATTGTAGACTTTACCTATCAAGATGACTTTGCCAGCCGTATTGCGAAACGTATAGGCGCAACTACTAGCGCTGCAATTGGCGAAACCTTAGCTAAACAACTCGTTAACGCTGGCGGTATCAAACTACATTAATCTTCAATGACAATCGTTTTG
>JBDSHU010000075.1:0-6685 GCA_039918335.1 Methylotenera sp.
ATAGCATTTCTGATTTAATTTCAGATGATCCATGAGATAGTTCCCTGATGATCTTTTGAATCGTTGTTTCCAATCCATCAATCTGCCAATACATATAGGTGTTGGATAGGCTATTGCTGGGATGTAAGTGCCGAATTCTTTTGGCACCAAAATCTTTTTCTAAATTTACATAAAACAAAAAGTCAGTGGGATTGAATTCACTTGAAATTTCAACATCAAGTAATTGGTTTTTTAATAGATTTGCTGCAAGGTCAATGCCTTGTCTGCTTAAATTAGCTTGCTGTAAGCTATCTAACATATAAATTTGTACTAGGAGACCACTTAATGTGACATCGCTTGGGGTGTCAATAGCGTTATCTTCAGAAGCAGTTAAAGGATGGCGGAGTAGTTTATTCTTGCGTGCAATTTCAAGGATCGTATGTATTTGTAGCCAAATGGTAGGTGCTAAACTTAAATTGACAAAGCTACGCCATTTCAACATTTCAAACGCTTGTTCGAGTGCGCCCTGCATATAAAGGTGGATGGTATTTTTTGTGTGTTGATTGGGATTGCTACAAAAATAATTCAGTAGGGTGATGTAACTGCTATACAACTGCTTATGAAAACCGTAGACGACAGCAAGCATGTTGGTTTCTAGACTTGAATTCATGAATTCAAATCGTACAAATTGTTGACCTACCTTAATCAATATGGGCTTAGTTTTTTGCGCAGCCTCATCAATAATTTTAGATAAAATTTTAACCGGCAGTGCTTTGTCAGCCAGCGCGAACTCCAAACCTCGTGTGGCGGATTCCAGTGCAATTAAATCGTCTTGGTTATTTATTGCCCCTAACCAAATTGCATGTTTGCCGGGGATATCGCTCAAGACATCAGCAATTAAACTTTTTGCGATGATTTTTTGAAAAATCTTTTTCATTCAATATTATTCTTTGTCAAAACGCATTAATTTTTAATGTTTAAATTTATTTATAAGCCCGAAATCAACATAGCATAATTTATCAATAATCTCTACCAAAGGTGATTATCTAGTGAAAAAGTCTGCAGATAAAATCATTACGTCGCTAGCAAAATACGCAGCCATGATAAAATGCCCGCTTAATAATTAAACAGTATTCAATATGATCGTTCGTACGCGTTTTGCTCCTAGCCCCACAGGTTTTCTACATATCGGCGGTGCTCGTACAGCATTGTTCTCATGGGCATATGCCAAAAAGCATGGCGGTGATTTCATTTTACGTATTGAAGATACCGATGTGGCGCGTAGTACCCCAGAAGCAGTGCAGGCAATATTAGATGGTATGCAATGGTTGGGGTTGGACTATGACGAAGGTCCGTTTTACCAGATGCAACGCATGGGTATGTATAAAAAGACGCTGCAAAAAATGCTGGCAGATGGCACAGCCTATTATTGTTATTGCAGTAAAGAAGAGCTAGAGGCTTTGCGCGAAAGCCAAATGCAGCAAAACCTAAAACCAAGATATGACGGCCGTTGGCGACCTGAAGCGGGTAAGGTTTTGCCGACACCTCCACAAGATATTCCACCCGTGATCCGTTTCAAGAATCCACAAACGGGCAATGTGGTTTGGCAGGATTTAGTCAAAGGTGAGATTAGTATCGCTAATCAAGAGTTGGATGATTTGATTATTGCGCGGGCCGATGGTACGCCTACTTATAATTTTTGTGTTGTGGTAGATGATTGGGAGATGGGTATCACCCAAGTCATTCGCGGTGATGATCATGTGAATAACACGCCCCGCCAAATCAATATGCTCATGGCATTAGGCGCAACGATTCCGCAGTATGCGCATTTGTCGATGATTTTGGGTAATGATGGACAAAAATTATCCAAGCGTCATGGTGCTGTGAGTGTGATGCAGTACGATGAAGATGGTTATCTGCCTGAAGCCGTGCTTAATTATTTAGCGCGTCTAGGCTGGAGTCATGGCGATGACGAGGTATTTAGCTTGCAACAATTTTGTGAGTGGTTTGATTTAGACCACATCACACCTTCTGCAGCACAATTTAATACTGAAAAACTGAATTGGTTGAACGCGCATTACATCAAATTGGCTAGCACGGACTATTTAGTGAACGATATTACAAAGCGTCTAGCTAAGTTAAATATAACAGTTAGCGAACAACCCCAATTATCTGCTGTGTTAGAGTTATATAAAGAGCGCGTCAATACCCTAAACGAGCTTGCTGCAAGCATTGCGTATTTTTATCAGAAACCAGTTATTGATGCGGCGGCGGCAGAAAAACATCTTACCGCCGAAATTAAACCAGTGATTGCTTCGTTAACCGCATTGTTAAAAGCGGTTGATTGGCAAGCTGAGCATATTCATCATGCAATCAATGAAGTCGTTACACAACATCAGTTAAAATTCCCCAAAGTGGCGATGCCACTACGGGTCTTGCTGACAGGTATTGCACAATCACCTAGTATTGATCAGGTAATGGCCTTGCTTGGCAGGGATGAAGTGATTGCTAGAATTACGCATTGGAATTAATGTTGCATTAAAGTCATGGCGGCTATTGAAATTGATTGAGATAGTCGCCATGTTGAATTTGAGCCTAAATAGTTTTGAATATAAATCTTATGTTTAAAATTAGCGATTAAGAGATAGAACAAAATCTCGCATTGTTAGTCTCAACAAGAGTAACATCAGTAATGTAGCTGATGCTATGTAACATTTATTTAACTCCAAACAATAGGAGACATCATGAATCAAAAAGGGCAAATGTTACAAGACCCATTTCTTAATGCTTTACGCAAAGAACACGTCGCTGTATCTATCTATCTCGTTAACGGTATCAAATTGCAAGGTCAAGTGGATTCATTTGATCAATATGTGATTTTGCTTAAAAATACTGTCACTCAAATGGTTTACAAACATGCTATTTCAACAATTGTACCTGCTCGCGCAGTGACTATTGCCTTGCCAGAAGGTGATGAATAAGCGTTGAAAGATTTGTTTGAAAGACCTGGTACTAATAATACGGTCGGCTTTGATGCCGCAATTTTAGTAAGCGTAGATTTTGGTGATACTGATTACGAAGAAAGTTTAGATGAACTTCGTCAGCTAAGCTTGAGCGCGGGCTTGGCGATCCGTGGCACTATACAAGGTAAACGCTCAACACCAGATGCGAAATTGTATATCGGTAGCGGTAAAGCCGATGAACTCAAGCAGATGATGCAGGCGAGTGAATCTAATGTCGCAGTCTTTAACCATGATTTAAGCCCTTCACAACAGCGCAATTTAGAGCGCCTGTTAGAAGCGCGTGTGGTGGATAGAACAGGCTTAATCCTTGATATATTTAGCCAGCGTGCTCAAAGTCACGAAGGTAAGCTGCAGGTTGAGTTGGCACAGTTAGAGCATCTGTCGACGCGGTTAGTGCGTGGCTGGACGCATTTGGAGCGCCAAAAAGGTGGTATTGGTGTACGTGGCGGACCAGGTGAAACGCAGCTGGAACTTGATAGGCGGATGTTGCGTATACGTGTGAGGCAGTTGCGAGAAAAGCTGATCAAGCTAAAAGCGCAGCGTAATATGCAACGTAAATCCCGCAAGCGTTCTAATGTGATGACGGTGTCGTTGGTAGGTTATACTAACGCGGGAAAATCTACGGTATTTAATCGTTTAACTAAAGCTGATATTTATGTGGCGGATCAATTATTTGCCACGTTAGATACCACCACACATAAAGTTTTTATTGCGGAGTGTGGTTCAATTGTACTTTCAGACACGGTAGGCTTTATTAAGCATTTGCCGCATGCTTTAGTTGAAGCGTTTAGCGCTACACTAGAGGAGGCTGCTCAAGCTGACTTATTGCTACACATTGTAGATACCGCAAGTACTAACCGTGATGAACAAATTGCCCAAGTGAATAAAGTGTTGTTGGAAATCGGTGCTGCTAATGTGCCGCAGATTTTGGTGCATAACCAAATAGATAGAGTCGGGCTAGAGCCTGCAGTAGCTCGTGATGAGTATGGTAGAGTTATAGCTATACATGTCTCTGCTAAAACTGGTGAAGGCTTAGATTTATTAAGAATAGCCATGGCGGAACATAGCCAATATTTGCAAAAACTCAGCACGGAAGAAAGCGCTTTTGCATAAATTTTTTTGGAGTTTTGAATGATTAAATTTCCCGGATGGGGACAGCGTAATAACGAAGGCCCACCTGATTTGGATCAGGTGATGCGAGATATTAGTCGAAAAATTAATAATTTATTCGGTAAAGGCGGTGGTAACCAACCTAACCGTCAGCCCAATAATGCAAATGGCGGTAATTTAAACCTGCCGATTTTACCTATCATCGCAGTCGTCGCTGTTATTTGGATGGGTACGGGCTTTTACATTGTAGATCAAGGCTCTTTAGGCGTAGTGCAACGTTTTGGTAAATTTATTGATACGACTGAACCTGGTCCACGCTGGCATTTACCTTATCCTTTAGAAACGGTTGATGTCGTTAATATGGAACAAGTGCGCCGTTTAGAAGTTGGCTACAGAAGTAATGGCGAAGGTACTGGCAGTAAAACCAAGCAACCAAAAGAAGCGCTAATGTTGACGGAAGACGAAAATATTATCGATTTGCAGTTTGCAGTGCAATATAACCTTAAAAATGCCAAAGACTATCTATTTAACAATCGTGATACTGATGAAGCGGTGATGTCGGCTGCGGAAACAGCGATTCGTGAAGTGGTCGGTAAAAATAAGCTAGATGATTTGTTACAAAAAGGTTTGCAAGACACTTCTGAGCGTATGCAGGCCATATTAGATAGCTATAAAACAGGCGTTAAAATCATTAGTGTCTCTTTGCAAAGTGCAGTGCCTCCAGAGCAAGTGCAAGAAGCCTTTGAAGACGTGAACCGGGCGAATCAAGATAATCAACGCCAGGTCAATGAAGGTCAAGCTTATGCGAATGATGTGATACCAAAGGCGCGTGGTACGGCCTCTAGGTTAATATCAGAATCAGCTGGATATAAATTAAAAATTGAGAGTGAAGCACGAGGTAATGCCAGCCGATTTGATCAAATTTTAACGCAATATAACAATGCGCCTGAAGTCACACGCCAACGTTTGTTTATCGATGCACAAGAACAGATTTTGTCTAGTGTAAGTAAAGTGGTGGTTGACCAAAAGTCAGGCAGTATCATGTATTTACCATTAGATAAGTTGATGAGTGGTGCTGGTGCGGATACGCCTCAGCAATCCCAATCGATGCAATCACTTAATCCACAAACCTCACCAGCAGCAGATGCCACAACTGATCGTACGCGTGATGCTTTTCGAAGCCGTGACAGAGAGAGCCGATAGGAGCCTATGATGAAAAATTTAACAAATGGTCTTATTATCGCTATCGTTGCAATTATATTATTATCATCCGCAGCTTTTACGGTGAATCAAACGCAGTTTGTATTGGTTAAACGTTTGGGGGAAATTATTGCGGTTAAAAAAGAACCGGGTTTGTATTTTAAATTGCCATTAGTGGATGATTTAAAGTATTTCGACAATCGTATTTTAACGCTGGATGGTGAGCAACCGGCCAAGTTTAATACCAGCGAAAACAAATACATGCTGGTAGATTCTTTTGTGAAATGGCGTATTGTCGATCCAGCAAAATACTATGTTTCTATTAAAGAAGGTGGTGAAGCTGCTGCTGAAGATAGGCTTTCTAAAGTAGTGAATGCAGGTTTGCGCACTGAATTTGGTAAGCGTACTGTGCATGATGTGATTGCCGGAGAACGTGGTGCTGTAATGGATAGCCTACGCCGAAAAGCTGACTTAGAAGCTCGTCAAATGGGTATACAAGTGGTTGATGTGCGTTTGAAACGTGTGGATTATTCTGAAGATATTAGTAAGTCAGTGTTTGATCGCATGATTTCAGAACGTAAACGCATTGCCAATCAATTGCGCTCTGAAGGTTCTGCTGCTTCTGAAAAAATCCGTGCCGATGCTGATAAGCAACGTGAAGTGATTATTGCTGAGGCGTATCGTGATGCGCAGAAAACCAAAGGTGAGGGCGATGCTTCAGCAGCTGCTATTTATAATCAGTCTTACAGCAAAAATCCTGAGTTTTATGCGTTTTATCGCAGTACTGAAGCTTATAAAAATAGCTTTAAAAGTAAGAGTGATGTCATGGTGCTAGATCCAGGCTCAGATTTCTTTAAGTACATGCGTAGTCCGTCCAAAAAGTAATCTTTTGAATACATTATTGACTGCATTAGGCTTGATGCTCGTGTTAGAAGGGTTGATGCCTTTGTTAGTGCCACAAGCTTGGCGCGACGCTTTTAAGCGCATGATAGAGCTGAAAGATGGACAGTTACGTTTCGTTGGTTTGATGTCTATGGTGGCTGGTTTAGTGTTGATATATTTAAGTCAGAAATAATGAAGCCAAGAATATAAAGTAAGTGATAATTAAAAATGCGTAATTGGTTACTCCCCGAATATATTGAAGATGTATTGCCTGCAGAAGCTGCGCGCATTGAGACATTGCGTCGAACATTGTTGGATTTGTTCAAAGTGCACGGTTATCAATACGTGATTCCCCCTATGTTAGAGTACATGGAGTCATTGATTACTGGCGTAGGGCATGATTTAGATCTAGCCACTTTCAAAGTGGTTGATCAGTTAACTGGTCGTTTAATGGGTGTGCGTGCAGATATGACGCCACAAGCTGCACGGAT
>JBDSHU010000076.1:0-3699 GCA_039918335.1 Methylotenera sp.
AATTATAGTGACTAATTAGTGTTCAATATTTGATCACCGCACTCATGTAAGAAACATCATTCATTATCTTGGCCGCTATTACAAATAAATTAGCAATAGCAGCAGTCCACAGGTAAGAAAATTGGCACCTGCACTGCCATTTTAAGATATGTTAGCATCATTGAAATATTCATTTTTAGCCAACTTTAATTTGTAAAAGAAAAGTACACCAAAAAGTATTTATTGACAATGGCCCAGGTGCCATGTGTCCGGTAATCTTTTTTAAATAATTAGAAATAGTTCGTCATCTATAATAAAAAAGAATTCGTATGCATGCTTGGCTGACCTTACAATGGGAATTATATGTTAGAAAAAATCATCACCGCAGTGGCTGTTTGGATTATGAGTGTTATTTCCACGATGGGTTATGGCGGTATTGTGCTCTTGATGGCAATTGAATCTGCCTGCATTCCGTTGCCTTCTGAAATTATCATGCCGTTTGCCGGTTTTTTGGTTTCACAAGGTGCCATGACACTATGGGGAATCGCACTCGCGGGGGCAGTAGGTTGTGTGGTGGGGTCAATTCCTGCTTACTATGCTGGCATGTATGGCGGCAGGCCATTTGCAGAAAAGTTTGGGAAATATGTATTAATCAGCAAAAATGATTTAGATATGGCAGACCGCTGGTTTATCAATCATGGTGAAATCATCATATTTATTGCACGCCTGTTGCCAGGCATACGCACGTTCATTGCATTTCCTGCCGGGGTTGCACGGATGAATATGACAAAGTTTGTGGTGTATACATTTGTGGGCTCTTTTATTTGGTGCTGGGTCTTGGGTTATGTAGGCATGAAAGCAGGCGAGCATTGGGAGGATCTAAGTGTCTATTTCCACCAGTTTCATTATGTGATCATAGCAGCTGGGGTAATCTTCTTAGTTTGGTATGTAAGACGGCATTTTAAACATGCTCAAACTTAGCTCTAATTTAGCTACGCCAACAATACCAAGCGGCCGATACTTAAAAATAATACTGCTTTTTTAATGGGCAATCCTTCATCGGCAAACAACCCTGCATAGCGTTCAAGTTGAGTACGATGTGTTTCAGCTGCTTGCATTAAGTCTACAGTCTCATCAAAATCAGTCAGCTTGTAATCCACAATCCAACGCACTTTATTACCATCAATAATACTTTCAATAAAAGTGCGGTCGATTACATGATTCTTAATGTCTAACTCTTGCAGTTGCATTAAGCTTAATTCGCTAGCTGCTTCAGTATGTTTTTGCAGCACCCATTGTCCGGCTTCGCTACCTAGTGTTGTTTGTAGCGCAGCTAGCACTTGGGCTGCACCTTGCTGCGATATATACGTAGCATGACCTTGTTGTATCAACCATTTTTGCATTGCGGGTTGGCATTGTTGCAAGCGTTCTAAATTCCAAGCATTTAGATCCGATGTTGCAAATAGTTGCATATAAATATGCGCCAAGATACCGCAGTGCTTATGAAAGTCTGAAGTTGCTGAATTTGTACTATCAGTTTGGCTGGGATAATTTATATTTTGAATATTTATTTTAGCGCTTTGCATACCGAAATCAGCCAATAATCCTTGTCCAAACTCAATGCTATCTAGGCGCTGTAACTGAGGCTTAAATTGAGAGATATCCAGCACTTCTGTAGTTGTATTATTTAATTCCAATGGTTCAGCGCTGTTAAAATCTTCTTCTACCGCCGGCCACAGCACCTTAAGCAGTGAGTTTGCAATCGGTTTAATTTCACCTTTACTATTCTTTTTTACGCTGGCTATTATATGTAACTGTCTTTGAGTCCGCGTTGCCGCCACATACAGTAAACGCACTATTTCGTTATCAGCACGTTCTTTTTCTAACGCTTTAAGATAGTCATATAGGCTTAGTGGGGCATTTTTTTTACTCGCTGATTTTGGCGTGAATGGCGCGGCAATCAAATGTAAATGATGTTGTACCATCACCTCTTGCCACAGTACCAGTTCATTATCTGCGTGCCGAGGTTGACGGTTCAATGCTGGCAAAATAACCGTATCAAACTCCAAGCCCTTGGATTTATGAATGGTTAAGAATTGCAGGCTATCATCCGCATCAATGTCTGGCTTGGCGTACAATTTTTGCATGCCCAACTCAAGCGCAGTAATATCGACATGACCACGGCGGCTGATTTTTTCTACTAAATCAAAAAATGCCTGTACATCGCGATTATCACCAGCATCTATCAAACACTTGCCACCGCCTAGCTGCAGCCAGGTGCTTTCTAACCAGCGGCGAATCGGCATACGCCCTTGACCGCTAAAAGCCGATGCCAACACAGACTTAACATGATTCAAACGCAATAAACCGTCTTCGCTTATATTTTGCAGTCTTGTTTCATCATGCATCAACTGCCAAATAGTGGTTCTGTGATCGTTAGCAGCAAGCGTATGTAAATCTTTTAGCGTCAATCCACACCACGGCGCACGCAATAAGTTTAGCCAATGGATTCTATCTGCACGATGATGCAATGCGCATACTAAGGAAAAAGCATCTTGTACGGTTTGCCGGTCATTCAAATGCTCGATTTCAACCGCCTGGAATTTTAATTGCGGATAATTGCGTCTGATTTCTGAAACCAATTCGGATAGATGACTGCGATTACGCACTAGCACAGCAATTTTATTTGGGTTTGGGCCTGAAACTTCTGCACGAAGGTTAACAATTAAATCAGCAACATAAGCAGCTTCAATCTGCTTAACATTAAGAGATTCAACCTCGCTTTCCTCATCGTCGCTGTTGCTTGCCTCCAAAATAAGCGGATGCAATTGCACCCCTTCATATTCTACAGTTGGGCGCGTAGCAGTAAATGCCCGATAACTGATCGCACCTTGATTGATATTATCATCAGCCGGAAATACTCGCTGAAATGCCTGATTAATCCACGCAATCACTGCCGGATGCGAACGATTGTTCCGGCTTAGTTGCAAGCGTGTCAGCGGCAAATGACCAATGCCAAACTCCGTTGCCTGCAAAAATAAGCTGACATCCGCTTTACGAAACCGATAGATAGATTGCATCGGATCGCCCACGCAAAACAGTGTACGGCCATCATCCGGCTGCCAGCCTTCAATGAGCTTTTCTATCAAACTCATCTGCACCGGACTGGTATCCTGAAACTCATCAATAAGTAAGTGCGAAATCTTGTAATCAAGCTTGAGCGCTAAATCCGTCACCCCTTGTTCATTTTCCAGCGCTAGCTGCGCACTTTGGGCAATCGCCACAAAATCCACTTCGCCTGCAGATTGAAACACCGCCCATAAATGGGTTGCAGCCAGCATCAGTAATTTTGTCAGCGCCTGAATCACTACTTGGCTATCGGCTAAGGTCGTGATTGCAGGCAACTCAAATACACTGGCAATCAGCTTGCTATTTTCAAGCGAATTCACTATCGCTAAAAATTCCTCTTTCTTGCTTCTGCCTTCATCAGTCGCTGGAAATCCATTATTTTTATTCAGACTTTTTCGATAAGTTTTTTCAGATTTAGTCACCAATAAATTAGCCAGCGCTTGCCACTGTATCAAATCTTCAGCATCCGTACTGAGCGTAAACTGCCAATCAAGCAACGTTGAAAGCTCTGAGTCTTCCGATAAATTGCTAGCAGCGTAACGCACTAAGGGCATCAATACTGATTGCACTTGAGGTGACAAAATTGTCAAT
>JBDSHU010000077.1:0-6414 GCA_039918335.1 Methylotenera sp.
TGCTGCTTAATTAATTATTAAAGTATTAACAGGATAAATCACAACCTCTTAATTTCATTCTATTCTAATGCACATACTACAACATCCCCATGGTGGTGGTGCAATTTTAGATTTATGGAGCAAGGCATGCCGTACGTAGCAGATACAATAGCCAGATTGAAAAAATCTGGCCCTGCAGAATTTGAGTTTTATCAGGCGGTAGATGAGGTTTTAACTTCATTACGCCCGTTGCTGGATAAAAATCCAAAATATAAAAAAAATGGCATCATAGAGCGTATCGTAGAACCAGAACGTCAAATCATGTTCCGCGTAGCGTGGGTTGATGATAACGGCCATGTGCAGGTCAATAAAGGTTATCGAATTCAGTTTAATTCTGCGCTTGGCCCATACAAAGGTGGTATCCGTTTTCACCCAAGCGTTTATGGCGGTATCATCAAGTTTTTAGGATTTGAGCAGATTTTTAAGAACTCACTCACGGGTCTAGCAATTGGTGGCGGCAAAGGTGGGAGTGATTTTGATCCTAAAGGTAAATCCGACAATGAAGTTATGCGCTTCTGTCAGGCGTTCATGACAGAGCTCTACCGTCATATCGGCCCTACCACTGATGTGCCAGCAGGCGACATTGGTGTTGGAGGGCGTGAAATCGGTTATATGTACGGCCAGTACAAACGTCTAACGGGGAGTTTCGACGGCGTATTGACGGGTAAAAAAATCCCTTGGGGTGGCTCATTAGGGCGCACACAAGCTACAGGCTATGGTGCAGTGTATTTTGCACAAAATATGCTAGAAGGACGCGGCGACAAGCTGGAAGGTAAGGTTTGCGTAGTGTCTGGTGCTGGCAACGTGGCAATTTACACAATTGAAAAACTCTATCAGCTTGGTGCTAAGCCTGTTACTTGCAGTGATTCACGTGGCATGATCTATCACGAAAAAGGAATTGACCTCGCCACCCTAAAACAACTAAAAGAAGTTGAAACTGCCTGTTTGTCTCAATATATACAGCACCATCCAGATGCAAAATATACTTCAATCGTTGATTACCCAGCAGGTAGATATCACGTATGGTCAGTGCCATGTCACGCAGCATTTCCAAGTGCAACGCAAAATGAGCTGAATGAGGCTGATGCAGAAGTATTGTTGAATAACGGATGTATTTGTATTTCAGAGGGAGCTAACATGCCATCTACACCCGGGGCTGTAGAGAAGTTCCTTAAGGCCGGCATTGCTTACGGTCCTGGTAAAGCAGCCAATGCCGGCGGTGTTGCTACAAGTCAGCTAGAAATGGCGCAAAACTCAAGTATGCAGCAATGGACCTTTGAGGAAGTGGATGGCAAGCTATTCAGTATAATGAAAAGTATCTATATGAACGCGAGTGAGACTGCAAAAGAGTTTGGTCAGCCAAATAATTTAGTTTTTGGCGCCAATATTGCGGGTTTTCGTAAGGTAGCCGATGCAATGATTGATCAGGGTGTGATGTAAAATACAGCTCACCTTGGTTTAGCCTAAGCAATCTTGAATGGATTTAACGTGCTGCATATATATATTTAACCCTTGCTATGTTGCTGCTACTTGCCACCCATCTGCTTATGCTGAAATTTAAACGAATGTTTGAATGATTTTCGAATCATTTCCGTTAAAAGCATAAAGGGATTCAATGTCAACTAATCCTGAAATGCATCATATATGCAGAATGTCTGCTATGGGCCGAAACTACGACTTTAAACGGCCCATAGCAGACCCTTGATTCAGTTCTTTTTACCAAGCTCCGTGATAACCATTCGTGGTGCATAAAATTGTAAATAACAGAATAATTCCTACTAATATAACTTTTGTCGATATTTTGTATATGTTTTTCTTCATACTTACTTTATTGGCCCAAAACAGACGTTCGAGCAAGGGATTATGGTTCCAATCTTTTATAGTTTCTATAACATATGACGAGCACACCACATCAGACTTGTTCTAGCAGACTTGTAGTCGAATTGGTCCTAGCCTTAACTCTATATTAAAGAAGGTACTTCATGGCTATTCCGCACGCAGCATCTGGTGAATTAATTGATATTCAGCCACTTGGCATATATCTAAGCCAGACCACTTCAAGCACTCTGGTTAGAGCAGACCACCTTGAGGTCTTTAGGTTTGTTTTGATTGCAGGCCAGTCGACTCCAGAGCATAAAACATCAGGTGCAATCACAATACAATGTCTAGAAGGGTTAGTCGAACTAAAGTCCCATGGAAGAATTCAGACAATGCGGCTGGGAAATATGGTTTATCTGTCTGATGCAGAGCCTCATTCCGTCAAAGCCATAGAGAACTCATCTCTACTGGTTACAATATTGTTGAGACGCTTATAAGTGTGCAATTACCAATCAGACAACCAGCCTATCCGAAGGCGCCATCAATTCTTGGTTTCAGTAATATTGGCGTATAAATAAATACAAAAATGGCAAAACTCAATATCCATAAAATGGATGCCAGCGTTATCCAGCTTGAATAAAATTGTGATGCAAACATGGGGACGATAGCGCGTAGTAGTGCACTTGTAATAAGTGTAGCAAATGCGAGTCCTATCCAACGCGAGGGCTTTTTAATGTCACGGCCAGTATGGCCTAAAGCCACACGCGACATCATGCTGAGTGTCATTAAGCCGATACCCCCTATTGTAAATAGATGCAAGGTCAGTATGGAAAAAGTGCCGTTTGGGCTTGGTAAACCATAAAACAAAAATCCTAAATTAATCAGCCAAGCCGATACATACAAGCTCCACAATAAAGGCACACGCCATATGCCCGAAACATGCCAATTGATTAAACGGTAGCCGTTGAAAGCAAATAAAGACCAAGCAAATAGTGTCATTAGAAAGGCATTATTGATAAATATGGCATTTAAGAATAATGCGATAAACAAACCAAGGATAATTGAATCCAACCATTGGTATTGCTTAAGCTGGACTCTAGTTTCAGCACCCCTTTCAATAAAAAATGGAATGACGCGTCGACCTATCATCAAAATGAGACCTATAAATAATAAGACTGCACCGTTAATTGCATATTGCATACCATTTGTGAGTATGCCGAAGCAACCAAGATAGAAAATAATGTTGCCTATCCATAATAGCGTTATCTTACTAACTACTGTGAGTTGTACCCATTGTTTTGCTTTAACAATTGGAATGGTCACAGCAATGATAAGCATAAGCCCAAAAAGTAAATCTGTGACTGCTACCCAAGGCAAAAGCGCTGATCCAAATAAAAATAGCAATCTTGCTGTACACCAAAGTGAAAAAAGCAGCATTAAAGGCTTGCCAAACAAAGTGGGCATCGATGTCCAGTTTGTAACCGCAGCCAGTAAAAAGCCTGCAACCACAGCCATGCTGTAGCCATATAGCATTTCATGCGCATGCCATTGGCTAATGGAGATATTTTCAATTGAAATGTTTAGGTATGAAAAGTAGACAAGCATCCACGATGCAATTGAAATAATCGCAAAAAGACTCGCCCCTAAAAAGAAAGGGCGAAATCCCAGATTAAATAGCGCGAGTTTTTTTACATCTACTTGCTTAGTTTGCTTGATGGGAATTTGCATAACAGCCTTTTTATTTAGCTAACCTGCCTATATTAATTTAATAATAACGGCGCTTTTAAGCCATGTCTTTGATGTTGAACAAGCACAATCATCATCGTTAATTCAAAGCGGCCACTGTTAGGCTTGCTTTTTGTTAGCAAAATAGGCACGTACTGCAACAATCGCAATAGGTAATGCACCAAAAATAATAAATACTAAATCACCCGGAAAGCGACTCCACTCTAAAATTCGCGACATATTGCTGCCTGTATACACTAAGCCTCTAGCATGCCAATAACCGTTTTCCAAAACATCGGTCAGTTGCATAACGCCTGCTGGAAATAAACTTAATATCACCATCAGTAATAATCCACCGTTAAGCCCCCAAAAGCTGATACGTACATATTTTTCAAGCTCAAGCCATAGCGTTTGCGTGACGGTCTGCCTTATCACAAATACAATTAATCCTATGCCTAACATGCCAAATACGCCCATCATCGCCGCATGGCCGTGGTTGATGGTGAGAAGCGTACCCGTTTCATAGTAACTGACGATTGGTAAGTTAATCAGAAAGCCAAAAACACCAGCACCCAGAAAATTCCAAAAGCCAACCGCCATTAGGAAATAGAACGTCCATTTATGTGGCACTTCTTCCAATTTTCTAGTCAGCCCTGATTGTGGCTTGGAAAGCTTAACAAAGTCCCATGCATCTAAGGTGATGAGTGTTAATGGCACCACCTCTAAAGCGGAGAATAGCGCGCTTAAGGCCATGTTAAAGCTGGTCTGCCCAGTCCAATACCAATGATGGCCTGTGCCAATGAATCCGCCAGCAAAATACAGTATGGCATCAAGGTAAATCACACGCGTTGCGGTTAATCTGCTCACTACGCCAAACTGTAAAAAAATGATGGCCACCATGACGGTGACAAAGAACTCAAAGAATCCTTCTACCCATAAGTGAATAATCCAGAAACGCCATACATCGACTACTGAAAAATGCGTCGTGCTATCAAAAAACATCGCTGGTAGGTAAAACACAGGAACAGCAACGGCGGCAATTAAAAACAAAGCCGCAATTTCTTTTTTCTCAGGATCTTTTAAGGCAGGAATTAACGCTCTAAACAACAGCAAAAACCAAAAAATTAAAGCGACTGCTAATAATATTTGCCAAGCCCTGCCTAACTCCAAGTATTCCCAACCTTGATTACCAAACCAAAACCATAAATCGGGCATTAACTGTTTTATCCCGGCCCATTCACCTATCAGGCTGCCAAAAACAACAAACACCAATGACCAGAACAAAATATCTACACCTTTTTTCTGCCCCGCCGGGTCTTTGCCACCCAAAGTTGCGGCAATAAATAAAGCCCCAGCAACATAGGCAGTAGCAATCCAAAAAATCGCTAATTGTAAATGCCAGGTACGTAGCACGTTGCTTGGCAGCAACACGGTTAGGTCAACGCCATAAAACGTACCTGGATCAGCTCTGTAATGCGCCAGCGCGCCGCCTACCAGCGTTTGCGCTAGCAATAGTATTGCCACAACAGCAAAATATTTCAAAGTGCCGCGTTGCGCTGGGGTGACTTGCGCACCATTTATTTTGGGATGCAAGTAACCTGCACGCGCTTTCCAACCAAGATAATCAAACTTACCAAAAGCCAGCAATACCGTTGCAATGCCACCAAGCAGAAATATCAAGCTTAATGCGCTCCAAAGTAGCGCGTCAGCCGGCGCTGTGTTGCCCGCTAATGAATCAAACGGAAAGTTATTGGTGTAGGTGTTATTACTTTCAGGTCGATTGGTAACAGAAGCCCATGCTGTCCAAGCCACAAATGCACTTAGATTTTTAAGCTCAGTAGGGTCGCTAATCGCTTTAACACGCAATCCACCGTTTAGCGCAGGATCAGAAAAGTAATGTACCCACACGCTAGGCTGCTGAATAAACCAGTCTTGAAAGGCAGTATTTACTGCTAAGGTTTTGGTTTTGGCATCATAGCGATTGCTCTTTAGCTCTAACCTCACTTCTGCTTCTAGCCCAGCCCGTTGGGCTGCAGTTAAGTCTGCCAATGGCAATTGATAACGTTCTGCAGAAAGTGAATTTGCATAATGCAGGGTAAAGCTATGCAAATAGTTGGCTGAGAAATCTGGTCCCAGTAAAGCACCATGCCCCCAAATGCTGCCGTTGTCCATTAGGCCGTATTTTAAAAATACCTGTTGGCCCGCCATAATCTTTTGCGAGGTGAAAACAACTGTTCCATTAGTGCTCACTACTTTTTCAGGGATAGGCGGGGCATCGCGATACACCAAGCTGGTAATTAAAATTAGCACAGCAAAACCAATTGCAGCTGTTAATAAGCTAGCGCGCCGCCACCATGGTGATAAAACTTCTTGAATGTTGATTGCTGCAGATTGGCTTTCGAAGGGTTGAGCAGTATCTGCAACTTTTTTCATTGAAATTAACTTAATTGAGTAGTAATAATTACAGGATACGCCTCATGTTTTATTTAAGTTGATTTTTCTCAACCTTAAATTAATTTTAATATGTGAATAGAATTTGATTATGTCTAGTGTTTCGTACCTGAAGTTTTATTAAGCCTTGATAGGCTACAAATTCGATAAATTAGCGTCTGCTTTGGGCCGATAACTGCCTTTAATTGATCGTTTCAAAACTGATACTTATGAAAAATGAATCAAATACTCCACCACTTAGGCAGTAAACCCATAACTTCAGGTTGCCTGTATCTATCATCAATTAAATGGATGACACCTTGGTCATCCTTTGTCCGTATTACGCGACCAGCGGCCTGAACCACTTTTTGTAGTCCAGGGTAGAGATATGTGTACTCATAA
>JBDSHU010000078.1:0-3949 GCA_039918335.1 Methylotenera sp.
CGGAAAACCCGCGGTGATAAATAAATCTGATGCTTTCTTAGCCAGCATTAGCCTTAATAAATCAAATACAAACTTTTCAGCCTGACCTTTTTCCATAGTTCACCCTTAATACTTTTTTAATTTTTAGCGGCTATTAATAATTTTTACATCTAAATTTAAAGCCAATCACTAGCCCATAATCGAGTCTTTATTCGCTGCCTTGCTACGTGCTTCATTCGCAGAAATCACATTGCGTTTCACTAAATCCTGTAAATTCTGGTCTAGGGTCTGCATACCAATATTTTGGCCCGTTTGAATCGCTGAATACATTTGTGGGATTTTATTTTCGCGAATCAAGTTACGAATCGCTGGCGTACCTATCATGATTTCATGGGCGGCAACACGACCCTGCTCATCTTTCGTTTTGCATAAGGTTTGTGAGATTACAGCACGTAACGATTCAGATAACATAGAACGCACCATTTCTTTTTCAGCTGCAGGAAACACGTCGATAATTCTATCTACAGTTTTAGCGGCTGAACTCGTATGTAGCGTACCGAACACCAAGTGGCCAGTTTCGGCGGCACTTAAGGCAAGGCGTATCGTTTCCAAGTCGCGCATCTCACCGACTAAAATGACGTCAGGATCCTCACGTAATGCTGAACGCAAGGCGTTATTAAATGACAAGGTATGCGGGCCGACTTCACGCTGGTTGATCAAACATTTTTTTGAGGTATGGACGAATTCAATCGGGTCTTCTACCGTCAGAATATGGCCGAACTCTTTATCGTTGATGTAATCGATAATCGCAGCAAGTGTAGTAGATTTACCTGAGCCCGTAGGCCCTGTAACCAGGCAAATACCACGTGGCGTATTGGCAATGTCTTTAAAAATGGCAGGGCAATTTAATTGCTCGAGCGAAAGGATTTTAGACGGAATGGTACGGAATACCGCACCGGAACCGCGGTTATGATTAAACGCATTGACGCGAAAACGTGCCAGATTCGGAATTTCAAATGAAAAGTCGCATTCTAGCGATTCTTCATACACTTTTCGCTGACCATCATTCATGATGTCATATACCATATCGTGTACTTGGCTATGATCCATCGCAGGAACATTGATTTTACGAATGTCGCCATGCACGCGAATCATTGGTGGCAAACCAGCGGAAAGATGCAAGTCAGAGGCTTTGTTTTTAACTGAAAATGCGAGTAAATCTGAGATGTCCACAACTGGCTCCTGTTATAATTTTTAATCAACCATCGATTACTGTACGTTAATTTAAGCTAGATGAATTATGACCACAATTAGCAATCGCTTGCAAGATATTCTAGCAACTATTGAATTAGCTAAAACAACTGCACCTAACCAGCAGCAAGTATGCCTGCTCGCTGTGAGTAAAGCGCAATCAGCTGTAGCGATTCGCGAGGCTTATGAGGCAGGGCAAACGATGTTTGGCGAAAACTACTTGCAAGAAGCATTAGAAAAGCAAGCATTACTCACTGATTTAGCCATTGAATGGCACTTTATTGGGCCGATACAAAGCAATAAAACCCAGCTTATTGCGAATAATTTTGCTTGGGTACACTCGGTAGACCGCTTAAAAATCGCCCAGCGTCTGAACGATACCAGGCCGAAATCACTCCCGCCATTACAGCTATGTATTCAAGTGAATGTAAGTGATGAAGACAGCAAAAGTGGTGTGTTACCACATGAGCTAGAAGGATTAGCCGCGGCAATCACGGCATTACCGCAGTTGAAATTACGTGGCTTAATGGCAATACCTGCGCCTAGTCATGACAAGAATCAACAGCGTATGCAATTCAAACAAGTGCGAGAATGTTATGATGCCTTGCTAGCCAAAGGCTTTATGTTAGATACGCTTTCTATTGGCATGTCTAACGACTATACCATTGCGATTGAACAAGGTGCGACGATTGTACGTATAGGCTCAGCCTTATTTGGAGCTAGGCTGCCATAGTAAAAAAGTGTAATTGCCTGATAGTTAACCCGATTTAAATGAAAGATACTTACAAATGAAGACTGGTTCAAATGAAAATTAGTTTTATAGGTGGCGGCAACATGGCGCGTGCAATTATTGGCGGCCTGAAAAATAACGGTTTTTATACCGCAGACATTCTAGTCATTGAACCTGATGCGAGCAAACGTGACGCATTAGCGCAGGAATTTAGTGTACAAGTAAGCGACACTTATGCGGATATTCATAACACTGATGTGATTGTATTGGCTGTTAAACCGCAACAACTCAAATCTGTTTGTAGCGATTTATGCCAATTTTTGCATGCACAATTGATTATTTCGATTGCTGCTGGCGTGCGGAGTATGGATATTTCACGCTGGCTCAATCGCTACCAAGCCATCGTGCGCGTCATGCCCAATACACCCGCACAGATTCAAGCCGGCATGTCAGCGTTATATGCAATGGAAAATGTGAGTGAAACTCAACGCGATCAAGCCACTACAATTTTAGCTGCAGTAGGCAAAACCTTATGGCTGAATGACGAATCCAAAATGGATGCCGTTACAGCCATATCTGGTAGCGGCCCCGCTTATGTATTTTACTTGATTGAAGCATTACAAGAAGCCGGCGTTGGCTTAGGCTTAACTGCCTTAGAAGCCAATACACTAGCGCTACAAACATTTGCTGGTGCGAGTTTACTTGCAATTGAAAGCACTGAAAATGTCAGCACCTTACGTGCCCAAGTAACCTCTAAAGGCGGCACGACTGAGCAAGGCATTTTAGCGTTGGAAGCAGCTAACATTAAAAGCATTATGCTGAGCGCAGCTAAAGCTGCTGCGGATAAGTCTTTATCGCTCGGTGATGAACTTGCCAAATAAATTAGGAAATTTCATTTAGAATCAAATGATTATTTTTTAATGCACAACTTAATATCCAGCTTAGATAACATCTTTAAATTGGTACTTTTTATTTGGTAACCCTGCCCATGCTTAATAACGCCCTCTTATTTTTACTCAACACTTTGCTTGGCTTACTTACATTAGCATTTTTATTACGCTTTTATTTTCAGCTCACTAAAGTTTCTTTTCAGCAGCCAGTTGCACAAATGATTGTGACGCTTACCAATTTTGCTGTGAAGCCAGTGCGACGAATTGTACCGAGTTTAGGCAAACTGGATGTTTCTACCTTACTCTTAGCTTACATAACACAACTTATACTCGCCATTTCCAGCTTATGGTTAAAAGGTTTTCCACTATTGCTTGCTGGCAACAATACCTGGTTGGCAATTCTAGCCATTGCACTTGTGAGTTTGATCAGCATGAGTATCACTATCTTCATGTATGCCATGCTGATACAAGCCATTTTAAGCTGGGTCAATCCCTACACACCAATTGCACCCATACTCAACAATCTCACTAATCCTATCCTACGAGTGCTGAGAAAATTCATACCAACTGCTGGCTCCGTAGACCTCAGTCCACTGGTTTTTATCATTACGGCACAGTTATTGCTAATCACTGTATTAATTCCACTAGAAAACAAACTGTTAACTATTGTTTGAGCGGGATTAAAGATGATTGCTATAAGCTTATTGCAGTTATACACTTGAGAGAGATAAATATTATCTAATTACAGCTGCACCTGAATAAAACTACATAATGAGTCCACTAGCCAAAAATATTCCACCTGACAGTCAAGTGCTAATGACTTCTAACTTAGTTACAAAAATAAGTGAATATAGTCAATGGCGCGAACACTTGATTGCCACCATAGATGAATATATTGACTGGCTATGGCAAACAGAATCATCCGATGCGATGCAAGAACTTCGGCTATATGACATCAAAGAAATTTTGAAAAGAGACCAGCTGGTGATGGCGTTTTTAGCGGAGTTCTCCCGTGGCAAAACTGAAACCATTAACGCATTGTTTTTTTCGGACTTTAATCAACGTTTGCTCCCAAGTGCGCCTGGACGGACGACGATGT
>JBDSHU010000079.1:0-3575 GCA_039918335.1 Methylotenera sp.
AAGCCCAATAGTTGGTCAGCAATACCAATCCAATCGACTTCACATCCCAGCACACTAGATAGTGCACTCTTAGCCAAGAGCGGTGTATTATTTTTAGCACTTAAATGTGCGGCCAATATATGCTGCAACTTGGTATTATCTAACTTGGCTAATAAGTTAGCAGACTCTAAGTTTTCTAAATGCCCTAAATCACCCCCTACACGCTGCTTTAAGGACCAACTATAAGGCCCAGCTTGCAACATGCTAGCATCGTGGTTACATTCCAGCACCAGTGCATTACATCCGCTTAATTTTTCCTCGATATGCGGGGTAATTCGACCTACATCAGTTAATACGCCCAAGGTATGGTTCCCATCAGAAAACACACACTGAATGGGCTCACGAGCATCATGTGGCACTGGGTAAGGCTGCACCTGAATATCATTGATAGTAAAGTGCTGATGACTGTCCATGACATTCAACTGTAAATCATGCTGGTTAGGCATATAACGCATGACCATTTTAAGCGTGCCATAAGTGAGCCACACAGGCAATTTATGCTTAGCAGCAAACTTAAAAGCACCGCCAGCATGATCGTCATGCTCATGCGTAATCACAATGCCAGTTAAATCACTGGGCGTTAGATTTAAACGCGCCAGCCTTAAGGTGGTCTCTTTCACACTAAAGCCACAATCCAACATCAGTCTAGTACGATTTACCTCTACTACCAGCGCATTACCAGCACTACCGCTACCTAGCGATGCAAAGCGCATATTGTGGCCTTATCGTTAGTTTAGTTTCATGCGTTAATATAAGTTATTTCAACTGCTCGTACATTAACGCCACAATACGATTCGCTGTAGTCGTACCTACTCGCTTGCCGTCTTTGTCCACCA
Source organism: Methylotenera sp. (assembly GCA_039918335.1). GTDB lineage: Bacteria > Pseudomonadota > Gammaproteobacteria > Burkholderiales > Methylophilaceae > Methylotenera. The sequence continues at coordinate 876 of JBDSHU010000079.1, forward strand.
CGGTAACCGTTGCATTTTCTTTCTCACCATCAGCCACTTTGATACGGTATTGTTTTTCCGGATTTACTTTTTGCTTGTCATCCGAACCCCAGAATTTAAGCTTTTCTACCATGCTTTTTTCTTCTTTTTTAGGTTCATTTGCCGCAGCTTTTTCGTCATCACCCCAGAATTTCAAGGTTTCGAATACACCTTTCTTTTTCTTTGGCGTATCGTCAATATCCACGTCAGCATAACGTACAAAGAATATGCCGCTAGAACGGTCTTTATCCTCAATCACAAATCCAACTCTATCCAACGCCAAGCCCACACGGCGCCATGCTCGATCAAATGGGTCGTTTAAAACCAGCGTAGCGCTGCCATCAATCTCCTTAATGACTTCAGCACGTTTCAAAGTTACCGCTTCAGCCATAATTGATTGCGAACGCTGCTCTTCAATACCTAATTTCACCATTAACCTACGCAACAATTCAGCGTCTAACTCTTCATCTCTTGCATTCGATTCGACTACTGTTTTTGCGCCAGCTTTATAACCTGTTTCAATTTCACCTAACTGCGTTTGTATCCTATTTTTACCATCATCTGGCGCACCATCCACTGAGCGATGCGTCATATAAATTTCAGTCGTGTTTGGCTCATTACCACGGTCTAAACGCGTACGGAATTTTTTCTTATCTGCAACACCGGACAGCCTATCCAGCCATTTATCAAACTTTTCTCCTACATTACCTGAGGTATCTTTTTTAATCGCATCAGCATCTATCCATTCAGTCTCCATCACACCCAGTTGCGCATTTTCTACCCGCACCGCAAAACCTTGGTCTATCCAAAACTCACGTATGACTGGCCATATTTTCTCAGCGGGTGCGTTTACTACTAACCAGCGTTGTGCTCCCGCTCTTTCTAGGCGCACGCCTTCTGGTGACGGCAGTACTTTTTCTACACCTGGCTCTTGGTTTTCTTGAGCTTGGCTGTAGGTAGAGTAACTGGTACTACCCGGAATAGAATAAGCGTCACTTGTTGGGCTCGCCGTTAGATCCGGCGGCACTTCTAGTGGGCGTGAGCGCCCAGCACCTTTGTAGTCAGAAGTGTTATTGATAAAAGGAATAGAATCGCAACCAGCCAAGCTGGCAATTAACAACACATAAGCTACAGTGCGTTTAATTTCAGGCTGCTTGATAGCAATAGATTTAATGTTGATTTGTTTCATTCAGACCTCTTTATAAAATACTTTATAAATCGTTATAACTAATTAGAGATTACATACTATTAATAAGTGTTAGTTTAAAATATTAGCTGGCTTGCAAGCGTTGCGCAGCACATCATGATATTGCACTGACAAATCAATCATGGGCAATCTAATACCGCTTTTAATTAAACCCATTTGTACTAACACCCATTTAACAGGCATTGGGTTCGCTTCAATAAATAATTTTTGATGCAGTTGGAACAGTTTTGCGTTAATTTCACGTGCAGTAATCGCATCACCCGCTTTTGCGGCTACGCACATTTCGTGCATGAGTTTGGGCGCTACATTACCCGTGACCGTAATCACTCCTTTGCCGCCCAACAGCATTAACGACATTGCGGTGGCATCATCTCCACTCAATACCGCAAAATCTTTAGGTGCACGCAGTATTAAATCTGTACCGCGCTCTATGCCGCCTGTCGCATCTTTTATACCGATAATATTAGGATGCGCCGCTAAACGTAGCGTAGTGTCATTGGTAATGTCGCAGCCTGTACGTCCAGGCACGTTATAAAGTATTTGCGGGATATCTACTGCATCGGCTATCGCTTTGAAATGCTGATACAAACCTTCTTGTGTAGGTTTATTGTAATAAGGTGCAACCAACAAACAGGCATCTACGCCTAACTCCTTGGCTTTTTGCGTTAGCGTAATCGCTTCTTTGGTTGAATTTGCACCTGTACCTGCAATGACAGGAACGCGACCGTTGACTTGGCTAACCGCTGTTTGAATGAGCAGGCAATGTTCATCAAAATCGACAGTAGGTGATTCGCCTGTCGTACCAACGATCACAATACCATCCGTACCTTCTGCCACATGAAAATCAATCAGCGCATTCAATGATGGAATATCTAAGCGGCCATCTTCAAACATTGGGGTCACGATTGCAACCATGCTACCTTTAGCTACTGAACTACCTTGCAACATACGCAAACCTAAAGTATTCATAATTCTACATTTTAACTTAAAAGCTTACTAAATAAACAATTAGCATAGGTAAACTTGAGTAAGGTTAGGCGTAAAAACAGCTGATTGATACTCGATTGATTAGAAATTTATGGCTGCTCATACTTTGAAAACCAAAAAAACCAAGCGCTATATTTGGAGTCGTAGTAATTTAACCGCCTTTTACATTGGCGGTCTAGCGAGTAAACACAGTATAATTTAGCTTGCTAGTTCAGGCGTTTAAACGCAACTTTGAAGCTTGCAAACCAAATGATATTTTTAGCCTAGTTTTTTTAGATATTGAAATGGCATTAGCATAAATATTCAATATGACATTTAATTTACACCATTACATCATGATTTTAATCGGCACAGTGTTTGTGAATAACATTGTATTAGTTAAAATTCTTGGGCTTTGTCCATTCATGGGAGTTTCTAAAAAATTGGAAGCTTCAATCGGCATGGCGGGCGCCACAGCGTTCGTATTGAGTATAGGTTCTATGACGAGC
>JBDSHU010000080.1:0-4515 GCA_039918335.1 Methylotenera sp.
TATAAAGCTATTACTTGCTTTGGCTGTGCGTAAAAGTGAGTTAATCGGTGCCTCATGGAGTGAGTTTGATCTAAAGGCTGCAGTATGGCATTTACCAGCATTACGTACTAAAACTGAGGCCGCTATAACAATACCCCTTAGCAATACCGTATTAGGCTGGTTTAATGAGTTAAAAAGGCTTTCATGTGGGAGTGAGTGGGTGTTGCCAGCACGAAAAATGCAAAATAATGTGCATGTGGCAGAAAGCACTCTAGGCGTTGCATTAGCAAAGGTTGAACACGGCTTAAAGCCTTTTACGATTCATGACATGAGAAGAACGGCAAAAACTTTATTAGGCTCTTTAGGAGTACAGCCACACATAAGTGAGCGTTGCCTCAATCACAAAATTAAAGGTGTTGAAGGTATTTATGATGGTTATGATTATTTTGATGAGCGCAAAGTTGCACTAGAAGCATTATCAAACTTGTTGGTGCAGTTGGAACTTGGAGAATGAGCAAAGTAATACCAATCAAAGCTGAAAAATTAGCGGTTACATAGCAAAGTAATGATTTGATAATAAAGGAAGCTATATAAATGGAAAATGACAACTTTGCTTTTCTTGAACAAGTACAGCAAGAAATAATGGAGTTAGCTAATAAAGCTGTTACCGATATGCAGCTACCTACCAAAGTGGATTTATCCCAAAAATTACTTACGATGGGAAGTGTGTTAAATAGAACCTATCTTGTGAAGTTTGATGAACTTACAGAAAAATATGGAGTAGATCATCTTAGCCGATTAACGGCTATTGCAAATAAGCACTATAAGTTAGCCTGTTATAGCGCAGCATATTTGGAAAAGTGGGTCTATGCCGTCCAAGGCTATGAACAATTAACTGAAAGACAACTAAAACTATCTAATCCAGAATCTTACGCAGATGTTGAGGGCTTGGCTAATACTTTAAATGGTTATTTAGCGCTTACCTCAACTATTAAAGCTTTGGAAAGTGACGGATTTCAGTGTGAAGATTGCAATGATGTATTGGATTTTATGGGGCTATATTGGCTTAATATGGCTGAAGTATCAGAGGTAAATAGTGATAAATATGACTTAATTGCTGAAGCTTTAAATGCATTTAATCTCTCGTATGGGGATAGAATGTTCCATGTGGGAATTTCTAGTGACAGAGATGAGGCAACTTATCAACGTAGCAAAGTACATAAGAAATTAAAAGCACTAGAGCCAGTAGGGGTGGAGTTAGGTAAAGTTGAACTTGAATTTTATAAGGTGAAGAATCAATTTAAAAGATATGGCTATGGAGCAGAGTTTGCTAGAAAAATGCAAAGAAAATACCCGCTCATCATAGACGAAAAAACTATTCTCAAGCTTATAACAAAACTTAAAAAACTAGAAAACATTTAATGCACTTTACCTAAGGGACCTACCTTTCAGTAAGGTAAAGGGTTTTTTGCTTATTTAATTCACACCATGATACAGCCTGTAACTTTAAACAACAGGAAAAAATATCATGCAACAATTAAACACAATACCTGAAGCTCTAGCTAATTTTAGCAGTTTGCCTGACGAGGCATTTATTCGTCTCCCAGTTATGAAAGGGTTATACGGTGTGAGCGCGGCCAGCATATGGAGAGGTGTAAAAAATTCCACTATACCAAAACCAAGTAAGCTAACCGAACGTACAACAGCATGGAATGTTGGAGTGATACGCGCCGCATTAGCTGCAAAGGCGATGAAATAATGTCTTGGTTTGTATTTTTGCATAAGCAAACAGAGTTTAGCAAACTATCTCTAACGATGAAGCTACTCTGTAGTCTAGCAAAAGATTAGGTTATTGGGATGGAAAATACAAAACGCACAAATAAACCAAAGTTTAATCCTGATCGTGGAGAGACTGGTGGTTATGCCGCACTCTATTACTGCGTACTTAGAAGTAAAGTTTACGCAAACCTTTCGTCTCACGCTGTCAAATTGCTCAATGATTTATTATGTCAGTATCGTGGAACAAATAATGGTGATTTATCTGCACCTTTTAGCACGATGCAACGAGATAGAGGATGGAAGTCTAAAGGTACTCTAGCCAGGGCAATTAAAGAGTTGATTGAATCGGGACTTATAGAGGTCAGCAGACAAGGTGGTCGGCATAAATGTAGCTTGTTTGCTGTGACCTTTTACGCAGTGGATGAATGCGGTGGGAAGTTGGAAATTAAATCCACTAGCAAACCAAAAAGTCTATGGCGTAATAATGAACATTTGCCCGATATTCAAAAATTGCAAAAAGAAAAACAAATTAGAGATGATGCAAAGCTACTTAAGCTGATTTTAGATAGGGCTAAAATTGCCGCATAAAATTAAAATCCCTGCCTCGTATGAGGCCTAATTAATACGTGACTACCCCATATGAGGGTCAATTATTTAATGGAATCGACTGATTGGCCCCATATGAGGCCCAATCAATACATTTTAAATATTGCTTGTACCCCGTATGAGTAGACCTTTATATATTTACCATATGGTATGCTTAAAGACACACACAGATATGCATACACACGCATACAAGAAACTTCCCTTATCTTTAAATAATGCTCACAACAAAGCTTACAGAAAGCTCACAAGATTAGTACAAAAACCCTGTATCTTAATTCCAACACGCAATAACTACGCAACATTAAAAACGTAAGTTAAGAAATAATTTACAACATAAAGAAAACTACTTGGTAGTTACTCTTCGCTTAGTGACATTACTTCCACCTGTGCCATTAGGTCAGCTACTGGACACTTCAAAGCAGTGGCTAATTTAAGTATGGTAGATAGGCTTGGTTGTTGTTCACCAAGCTCCAAAATGCTGATGTAAGTTCTCCTTAAGTCAGCTTCAAATCCAAGCTGTTCTTGGGTTAGTTTCGCCTCCTTTCTAAGTTCCCTTAGCACTATTCCAAAAGCTTTTGCAGCGTCCAAAAAATTCCTCCATTAGTAGGAGAAATTTTGAAGCTAGGCTATGATCCAGTCTTCCTATTACTATAGGAATTATTAATCTATAAAGTCCAGAAATATAGATTAGTTTTATTGTGAAAGGGACGAAAGGTATTAATAATGCGATTAATAAACTATGTTATTTTTCTTTTTTTGATTGCTGCTACAGGCTCTTGTCTAGCTGAGGAAAAGTTGTTTGGGGATGAGTCAATAGAATCATGCCTACATGGCGCTGTTGATGCTCAATTGAAAAATGGCCCACAAGCGGTAAAGCCTGTACAAGTTACCGTAATGTGCCTATGCATGAATGCCGAACTGAATCGGACAGTGACAAAATCCGACATTACTGAAGCTGCAAAGGGTAATGTGGATGCTTTAGAGACTAAAAATCGCGCTGTAATGCTTAAATGCTCCAATTATATTAGTAAAAAAGAAATACTTAACAACGAAGAAATTTCATCTAATTGGGTTTTGCATATGTCATCAAGGCTTGAAACCCAATTACCAGATAAATTGTACAGAGAAGATTTCCTGCGTTCAGTCTACTCTGAAGCTAACAAAGCAAGCCTCGATCCAAGTTTAATAATGGGGTTAATTGAAGTGGCTAGCGACTTTAAAAAATATGCACTATCAGCTAATGGCTCAAAAGGTTACATGCAAGTTTCTCCTAGTTGGGTAGAAAAGATTGGCACTCCAGAATCAAACCCTTTTCATCTGCTTTTAAATTTAAGAATGGGCTGTACTATACTTAGACATTATCTGGAGGTTAGTAATGGCGATGTAAACATGGCATTAGTGGCTTACGCAAAGTCAAATATTTACATAAACGATGATAGTAATACTCAATCAATTAAATTTGCAAAGGCAGTGACAACAATACAGAAGAGAAGATGGCTGTAAATAAATTCATCATTGTGATTTATCTCACATAACTAACAAGTCGAGAAAATAGCATGAGTTGGGAAAGCCTAGGTGGTGTTGGTAATGGTCAGATACCAAATGATGAGAGTTGGATTCTCTTTTGCCATGAGTTAGCTAAAAAATATCTAGTACATGTATGTGGCAATCCTCCTGAAGGCTATGAGCTTGGCACATTTTGGCAAGATCATGATCTTGGCTCGTACCCAACTTTTGGGCTTTACTGTGAATATTCCACATGGGATTCAGATAAGTATTTTTCTGCATGTGAAACTGCGTTAGAACGATTTGATGCTGCTGTAGATTGGAGTGCTATTAAACCTGAGTTTGATGATAATGAAGAAGTAATTGATGATAGTGAAATTGAATACGGAAACTGATCTTTACGACATCATCTATCAAGCCGATGGTTTACTTATCACTGCTGGTGCGGGCATGGGTGTCGATTCAGGATTGCCTGACTTTCGTGGTGAGAATGGGTTCTGGAACGCCTACCCTGCTCTAAAACACTCAGGCATCGACTTTTATGATATTGCCAGCCCTGATGCCTTCATTACCAATCCAACACAGACATGGGGATTTTACGGTCATCGCTTGAACCTATATCGTCAAACTATACCAAATGCTGGC
>JBDSHU010000081.1:0-6208 GCA_039918335.1 Methylotenera sp.
CAATCGTATCGTACTCAGCATCGCCCATGTATAAACAAGCACGGGTACGGCCATGCATAGCAAGTGCTTGTATGCCTAGATCTTCGGCCATTTTGGCAATTTGCACAGCATTGCGATTATTTTTATCCCAACCAGTACGAATTTTTAGGGTAACAGGTACATCAACCGCTTCAACCACAGCCCGAAGAATTTGCGCGACTAATGGCTCGTCTTTAAGCAAAGCAGAGCCAGCCATCACATTACAGATCTTTTTGGCAGGGCAGCCCATGTTGATATCAATAATCTGCGCGCCGTTATCCACGTTATGTCGCGCAGCTTCCGCCATCATTTTGGGATCTGCACCGGCGATTTGCACGGAGATAGGGTCAACTTCCCCCTTGTGATTTGCACGACGCAGCGTTTTCTCGCTACCGTAAAGTAGCGAATTTGACGTGACCATTTCACTCACAGCCAAACCCGCGCCCATCTTTTTGCAAAGCTGACGGAAAGGCCTGTCTGTTACGCCCGCCATGGGGGCGACAATCAGGTTGTTTTTTAAAATGTGTGAGCCGATTTGCACTTGTTTTTTTAACTTAAGATTAAGTTTCTATTATTAACGCCGAGTTGCCTATTTTATACGCAAATGGCATGTCAGAAAACTTAAATCTCAGCATAATTTGTAGATAGATGAGCGATTCAAGTATATTCAGTGTTAAAAGCCATTTACAACCCATTTACATCTTGAATCGAAAGCATTTTTTGAAAATAAACACGACTTCTTCCAGCACCCACATCGCTTTTGCCAGCTTTATTGGCACAGCTATTGAATTACGTTATTTTTATATATGCCATGGCGTCTGCATTGGTGATAGGGCAAGTATTTTTCCCAGCGAGTGATCCATCTGTGCAGGCTTTAAATGCTTTTTTAACCTTCGGTATTGCTTTCATCGCCCGACCTTTAGGCGCCATTGTATTCGGCTATTTTGGCGATAAAATTGGCCGTAAGGCAACATTGGTCGCTTCATTACTAGTGATGGGCGTATCTACATTGCTGATTGGTTGTTTACCGGGCTACGAAACGTTGGGTATTTGGGCGGCGGTATTGCTTTGTATTTTAAGGTTCGGGCAAGGTTTAGGCTTAGGCGGAGAGTGGGGCGGAGCGGCATTGCTAGCTACTGAACATGCACCTGCAGGTAAGCGTGGCTGGTTTGGCATGTTAAGGCTTTTCCAGACAGTTAATACTATCAATTTTAGATAATATCTTTTTAGTTCAATATAAAAAAGGGGGCTGTAGTAGGTTAGCTTAACTTAACGTCTAAGCTAACCTACTACAGCCCTTTAAACTTCATTTCACCATGCCGATTGAGTTTTCTCAAAGCTCTCAGTAAGAAAGTCGATCAACGCGCGAACCTTCGGTGAAACATGTTTGCGGGTTGGATAAATAGCATATATTCCAAGTTGGATAGATTTGAATTCAGGCATAAGCTCAACCAACGTACCGGCAGCGAGATCATCTCCTACCAAGAAAGTGGGCTGCAAGATCACACCCTGGTGCGTAAGCGCAGCCACACGGCAAGTGTCACCGCTGTTGGTGTGTATGCACGGATCAGTTTTTACGCCTACCCGACCTATAGGGCCTTCGAAATACCACTCGTCCTTGGTGGACCAATAACTATAAGAAATTACCGAATGTCGAGCCAGTTCTGTTGGATGGTGAGGCTCACCGTGCTTTAGGAGGTACTGAGGCGAAGCGCAAAGCACCATGCGCGTGGTTGCCAAACGCTTGCTAATTAAGGATGAACTTGGCAAAGTTGCGATGCGTATCACAAGATCATAACCTTCCTCGACCAAGTCGACAACCCGGTCAGACAGCGTTACATCCAGCTTAACATTGGGATGACGCGTAAGAAAATCACCCCACAATGGCGCCAAATGGCGAACACCAAACGTTACAGGTACGTTCAACCGCAACAGACCGCTGGCAGCGCCGCTACGCGAAGTGATCTCTTCTTCGGCTTCTTCAACACCAGCCAGCAATTCTTTGCTTCGTGCGTAGAATACCTGCCCTTCTTCGGTCAAAGACAATCTCCTCGTTGTGCGGTGCAGTAATCTAACGCCTAAACGAGTTTCCAGATCGCCGACATAGCGTGATACAGCCGCTTTCGACATGCCCAGGACATCAGCAGCCTTGACAAAACTACTTGCGTCAACAACCGCACTGAAGGTCTGCATTTCCAAGAATCGGTCCATTGTTCCACTTTGTAAGGCAGTATGTCTAATTATAGGGTGTTTATCTCTAATATGTAAACCAATATAGTTCGTCCTGTGCATTTCTTTATCGCAGTTTGACAACAGACAATTTAATTTATTTATAAAGGATCTAACATGAATATTACTATTATCGGTGCCGGCAACATGGGCTCGGCTTTCGCCAAACAGCTTACTCGTGCCGGCCACAAGGTCGCAGTGACTTCCCGCAATATGGAGAAAGCCCGGGCTGTAGCAAATGCCAATCCTGGCACAACTGCCATTGCAACTGCTAATGCTGCTACCCAAGCCGACGTTGTCTTACTAGCAACTAGTTTCGGTGATGCCGTTAGTGCGCTGAAATCGATTGGTGATCTTACTGGTAAGGTCATCATTGATATTACCAATCCATTGACTGCTGACTATATGGGGCTAACTATCGGCCACTCTACATCTGCGGCCGAGGAAATAGCCAAAGCGGTACCCGAAGCAGAGGTTGTAAAGGCGTTCAACACTTTGTTTGCCCAAGTGCTCGCTGAAGGTGCCGATTTTGGTAACGGGGAGACTGTGTCAGTATTTGTAGCAAGTGATAGCGTGCGTGCCAAGCAAACAGCGAAGGTGCTTGCTGAAAGTATGGGCTTTATAGTCATCGATGCTGGTGGCCTCAAGAATGCACGTTACCTTGAGCCTTTGGCTGGTTTGAATATTTATTTCGGCTACGGTGCTGGACACGGTACGAGCATCGCGCCTACTTGGATTCACAAGGCTTAATTAATTTAGGAACAGCGGGTGCTAACTTCAGTATCCGCTTCCCTGCTTCTCAGAATCGAACTGGAGTTAATCATGGGCGTTGCACCAGTATTTTTTATCGGACATGGCGCACCAACCTTTGCTATCGAACCAGGGGTGCTTGGTCCACAACTTACAATCCTAGGCAAGCAATTGTCTGGCATAACAGCAGTGCTCGTCGTGTCGCCACACTGGCAGAGCAATGGAGTACACGTAATGACGACCATGATTCCTGAGACGATGCACGATTTTGGTGGATTCGATCCTGCACTTTACAAACTAAAATACCCTGTTATAGGTCACCCACAGTACGCAACAGAAGCTGGTCAGATGCTTGCTAGGGCAGGTTTGGAGGTTAGTTTTGATAATCGGCGAGGCCTTGACCATGGTGCATGGATACCACTGATGCGTCTGCTCCCAGAAGCCAATGTACCGGTCTTCCAGGTTTCAATGCCAGTTACACTCAATACGGCAGATGCGCTACGAATGGGTCAAGCATTGGCACCAATGCGTAATCTTGGTGTACTAATCGTTGGCTCGGGCAATTTGACACATAATTTATATGAATTTCGTCAGTCTGGTGCACCCGAAGTTGACTACCCTGCTGAGTTTACCAATTGGGTACGTGAGGCTGTGAAGACTAATGAGGTCGACCGGCTTGTGAACTATCGTAGTCAGGCGCCCCATGCAGAACGAGCGCAACCTACGGAGGAGCATTACTTGCCTCTGCTGGTTGCAATTGGTGCCGCCAGCATTAAGGATGAAACAGCACAGGTAATTGAGGGTGGTATTACTCATGGTGTACTTTCGATGGAGTCTTATGTTTGGGGCATGACTGATGAGTCATGAATTAAATAACGCTACTCAACTTATGAAAGGAAACTCCATGACACATGCTCGCTATACCTTAACAGCTATTGGCTTACACTGGCTGATGGCAGTGCTACTTATTACACTGTTCTCAGTGGGTCTATATATGCATGATTTACCTCTATCGCCATGGAAATTAAAAATATATTCCTGGCACAAATGGGCTGGGGTGACGGCATTTATTCTGGTTTTGGTGCGCCTATTATGGAGGTCAACACATCGACCTCCAGAGTTTCCAGATTCCATATCTGCATCAGCAAAACTTTTAGCACACGTAGGTCATTGGCTGCTCTATCTCCTTATGGTTGCCACCCCCCTCTCAGGATGGTTAATGAGTTCTGCTAAGGGGTTTCAGACCGTCTATTTTGGGGTGTTGCCGATCACTGACTTGTTGAATAAAAACAAAGAGTTGGGCGATTTGTTGCAAACTGTGCATCAGACCCTTAACTTTCTACTTGCAGGGGTGGTGGTAGGGCATGCTGGTGCCGCATTTAAGCATCACCTGATTGATAAGGATGGCGTGCTAATCCGTATGCTGCCATGCCATTCCAGTAAAACTTAATTGATGGAGAATTTACCATGAAACAGAACTTTTTTAATATATTGATAGCCAGTCTTGCCTTTTCCTCTTCGGCCTATGCCACTGAATTTAGCAGTATTCAACCAGACAAGAGCACGTTAAATTTTGTTTATACTCAGATGGGCGTGCAGGTAGATGGGCATTTTAAAAAGTTTACAGTCCAGATTAGCTTTGACCCTGTCAAGCCTGCGGTTGCTAAAGCGGCGTTCGATTTGGATCTGAATAGCATTGATGCAGGATCTGAGGAGGCTAACGATGAAGTTGCAGGCAAAGAGTGGTTTAACACCAAAACTTTCCCCCAAGCTAAATTTATATCGACTGGTTTTAAGGCCATAGGTGGGAACCGTTATGAAGTCAGTGGCGAGATGAGCATTAAGGGCCGAACCAAAATAGTCACTGCGCCTTTTACGTTCACACCGCAAGGAAATAATGGAGTTGTTGAGGGTGCCTTTGTACTCAAACGTGCCGACTTTGCTATTGGCGAGGGATCCTGGTCTGCCTTTGATACCGTTGCCAACGAAATCCAAATCAAGTTCCGCTTTCTGGCTAGTGCTGGGAAGTAATGTTTTATTTTTTTAATCTTTATTAATTTTTAGGAGTTACACCATGAAACGTTTTACCCTTTTAGCTATTGCCGCAACCCTTTCTACAGCAGCCATCGCTGCGCCGGAAACCTACATTATCGATGGCAACCATACGTTACCGCGTTTTTCCTATAGCCATTTCGGTTACTCGACACAGTTAAGCCGCTTTGACAAGACCTCAGGTAAGATCGTGATTGACAGTGCTGCTAAGACAGGTTCAGTCGATGTCACTATTAACACCACATCAGTGAATACTGGTTACCCATTGTTCAATGAACACATACAGGGGGAGGACTTCCTGTTCACTGCAAAATATCCAACGGCTACTTTTACCTCTAACAAGATCAATTTTGAAGGTGACAAACCTGCCACCATTGATGGCACACTGACGCTCAAAGGCATCAGCAAACCTGTCACATTAACCGTCTCGTCGTTCATGTGCATGCCACACCCGTTATTGAAAAAAGATGCTTGTGGCGCCAATGCCTCTGTGGTTGTGAAACGTACAGATTTTAATATGGGCAAATATGCACCATACGTCGGTGATGAAGTTACCATCAACCTTCCTGTTGAAGCGGTCAAACAATAAGGTTGATTTCCACGACTTTTGTTGGTCTGCTCCAAACTTTGATTTAAATGCCCAAGGTTCAACCCTATATACAACTAAACTGGAATTTTATTTTGAATAGTTCACGAAACACCATCAGTCCGCTGCAACACAGTTCTGCATTTGACTTATCTTTTCGACTTAAACAACCGCAGCCAATCAATCCGAAGGCATGCGTAGTGTTACTACATGGTGTTGGTGGTTCCGAAATGAATCTTGCTGACCTTGCCACTGCGATTAACCCTGATATCTTGGTTATATTGCCACGCGGGCTGATTCAGTTCACACCTGAACAGTTTGGCTGGTTTCGGGTTACGTTCACAAGCAGTGGGCCGAACATCGACGAGGTCGAAGCAGAACAAAGCCGACAAACATTGATCCGATTTATTGGGCAATTGCAATCAGCTTATGGTATCGCACCAGAGAACACTGTAATTGCAGGTTTCAGTCAAGGCGGCATTATCAGTGCCAGCGTAGCACTGAGTGCGCCTGAGCGAGTAGCAGCCTTTGGGATGTTATCTGGACGCATACTGTCCGAACTGGCACCTCATA
>JBDSHU010000082.1:0-4965 GCA_039918335.1 Methylotenera sp.
GCAGCACACAGCTAAAACTGAGGAATGATGAACAGCGTGAGCGATAAACTAGTGAGTAACCAAGATTTGCACCAAAGACGTTTAGCAGCTACGCCGCGAGGCATAGGGGTGATGGCTAATTTTTTTATTGAGCGGGCGCTGAATTCTGAAGTGTGGGATGTTGAAGGCAGGCGCTATATTGATTTTGCTGGTGGCATTGCTGTGCTCAATACAGGCCATCGCCATCCTAAATTAATCGCAGCCGTAGAGGCGCAACTGAAACAATTTACTCACACCTGCTACCAAGTGTTGCCATATGAAAGTTATGTCACGCTGGCAGAGCGTATTAACCAACTTACGCCAGGGAATCATGCAAAGAAAACATGTTTCTTTTCAAGTGGTGCAGAGGCGGCTGAAAACGCAGTGAAAATTGCCCGCGCGAGTACGGGCAGGCCAGGTATTATTGCTTTTTCCGGTGCTTTTCATGGCCGTACCATGATGGCGTCCGCGCTCACAGGGAAGGTCGTTCCTTACAAAGTGGGTTTCGGGCCATTTCCATCAGACGTTTATCACATTCCATTTCCTATGGATTTGCACGGTGTTACCGTTGACGATTCTATTCGAGCGTTGCATGCGTTATTCAAGGCGGATATAGATCCTAAACGTGTCGCCGCCATCATGATAGAACCCGTGCAGGGTGAGGGCGGTTTTTATGTCACACCGTCGGCGTTAATGAACGCTCTGCGCAAAGTGTGTGACGAACACGGTATTTTGCTTGTATTCGATGAAGTCCAAACTGGGTTCGGCAGAACGGGAAAGCTGTTTGCCGCTGAGCATTATGACGTGATACCGGACGTAATGATTATGGCAAAAAGCCTAGCTGGCGGAATGACATTGTCAGCGGTGTGCGGCAAGGCAGAAGTGATGGATGGGCCAGCACCAGGTGGTTTAGGCGGTACTTATGCCGGTAATCCATTAGCGATTGCTGCGGCACATGCGGTGATTGATATTATTGAAGAGGAGCAGTTAGTAGCACGTGCCAATTATTTGGGTGAAAAGCTCACTGCACGTCTGAAAAAGATAAAAGCAAAAGTGCCAGCATTAAAAGAAATACGCGGTTTGGGATCGATGATAGCTGTTGAATTTTTTGATGTTGCTACTAATGAACCCTCCACGGAGGCCGTAAAACGGGTACAACAAGCTGCGCTAGCGGAAGGCTTGATTCTGCTGAGCTGCGGTGTATATGGCAATGCTATTCGCTTTTTATATCCGCTCACTATTCAGGATGAAGTGTTTGATGAGGCGCTTGATATAATCGACCGTGCCTTAGCGAAGGCCTGACATGGATTCGTAGTAGTGATTGTACTAAGGGCATTAGCCAAAATTTTTTTTAACATCTTTTCCAATAGAAAAGCCGAGTCAACTGACTAGGCTTTTTTAACTTACCTGAACTCACTTAATAAAACTAAGCGTTACAAATCGGGCAAGTACAATTAATCCATGAAACGGCCAGTATGGTTTAATACTGATTGGCTTTTCATGATTTTAATTAATCAAGCCTAAGAAAAATTAAATGTAGTAATGAATTTTATGGCAGGTTCCTGCTCATAGTTAAGTATCAAACTGTCATAAAAAGCATCACCATCGCGTGATAACTTTAGTAGCATTCAATGAGGCTGTTATAATTCACCTCGCTTACTTAATTACTTTTATTATCCAATTGGATGAGGAATACATGAAAAGATTTTTGATGTTGTTAGTCATGGCAATTACCTGCCTAGGTTTGTTGTCTACAGTGGCAGAAGCAAGACGTTTAGGCGGCGGTGGCAGTTTCGGCAAAAGCCGCCCGATGCCCGCTAAACAAGCGCAACGAGCACCCGCAGCTACACCGGCACCGGCGCCAGCATCAACAGGCAATAAATGGATGGGCCCATTAGCTGGTTTAGCAATCGGTGCAGGCTTGGCTACTATGTTCGCCAATGGTGGGTTAGGCGGCATGGCTGGAGGTATGGGGTCAATTTTAATGGCGTTACTAGCGGCTGGCGTTATTATGTTTTTGATTTCAAAATTCAAAAAATCAAATCAAGCGACTTCTCAACCAACTATGCAATATGCAGGCGGAGCTTCATCATTTAACACATCTGAGCCTGTGCAAAGACCAACTTATACAGGTTCTGGTTATTCAAGTACCACATTTAATAACACAGGCAATATTCCACAAGATTTTCCAGTGGATAGTTTTTTACGCAATGCAAAAATGTCATTTATACGCTTGCAAGCTGCTAACGACCGTAAAGACTTAAACGATATTCGCGAGTACACCACACCAGAAGCATTTGCCGAAATTTCAATGCAAATGCAAGAGCGTGGCAATGCAGAGCAAAAAACGGATGTGATTACCATTAACGCTGAATTATTAGAAGTCGCGAATGAAGGTGACTATTCAATCGCTAGTGTGCGCTTCACAGGCCAACTAAGCGAAAATAACAGTACAGCAGAAAATGTAGATGAAATCTGGCATATTCAGAAGAATTTGCAGGAGGCTAACGCCGCATGGTTGTTAGCGGGCATTCAGCAAACTAATCTTCAGTAAGTCCAGTATCTAGAAACACCAGCATTTAGTAACAAAAAGATCTATAAATCGGGGTGTTAGCTCAGCTGGTAGAGCAGCGGACTCTTAATCCGTTTGTCGCGAGTTCGATCCTCGCACGCCCTACCAATTTAATCAAGGGGTTGCGATAAAATCGTAACCCCTTGATTATTTTTAGTGGCCGTAGTAGCCTTATAATTAAGTATAAAATTTCAATTTTTATCTATTCATTGCTTGGACTTCAAAATCCGTAAGTTAAGTTTGACAGTACAAAATTTCCCTAAATTGTTTGATTATGTTTTACTCGCTTTTGTTTAACAAAATAAAGGATATGAAATGATAGAAATAACACAAACAAAAATCGCACGACTTGATTCTCATCTTCCTAAAGAATACCTAAATAAAAAGCTTACTGGACTTCCCAGAATACCGTAGACGTTTATTAGTTTCTGTTTTGAGAGCTAATCAAACTATTTCCAATCTAGGTTCTGCTTCTCAAGGCATTTGAGGCATTAATATGCTCATATTTTAAGTGCAATATTACTAGTCGCGTCATACTTCGGATTGATTCGCAATATCCATGCGAGTACGACGTAGCGATGATTTTGATTTATTAAATGACATATTAATGGCTTCTATGTCAGGTTTAACGATACTCTTAGAAGTGGAAGGTAAACCTAAAATCCTCATTAACGTAGCTTTAACGGTGGGAATGTCATCATCAAAATCACCATGAGATTTAGCGGTTGATGAGTTTGGATGACCTACAGGAAAATCATTAGGTGTCATAACTAGGTCTATGGTTTTATTTTTTATAAGTTTATTTAAAGTGGGATCTGCACTAATAAATTTTTCCATTCCTAAAATAGGCTCCCCATCTCTAAATCCTGGTATACGCCAAATTTTTTCAAATGCATTTGAAACTAAATACAAAAGTGACTTGTTATAAATTTTTGCACAATTATCGTCTTGTTCGATTGCATCCTTTAGAACAAAGATCGCAAATTTTTGGATGATTTGATTTTCAATTGCAGGTAAATAAGATGACTTAAACAAATCAACCGTGCATGCTGGAGCCCATAACGTACATGTTTTAATTTGAACTTTGGCAGCAGTTAATAGTTTAATTATTCCAGAATGAAATATCGATCCTGCACTGTGGCCGACCAAGTGAATTTCTAAATCAGGATATTGGGTTTTTAGTTTTATAATGCACTTTATGGCCTTCCAAGCTCCACTACCTTTAAAAGATGATGCAATTGCATTTTCTTTCATTTCATCCCAAGAAAGTTTCCCAGTTAATGAGCGGGCTAGTAATTCTAGGGCATCGTCAAACCTATCCAACATAAAATCTTTTGTGTTGTCGATGAAGCCCTCAGGTCTTCTTTTACTTGCAGAGTCACGTAAAACATTTTTCATCGTGGACCAGTAATCCGAATGCCAAATAAATGAGATAGGGTATATGCTTTCCTCTAAAAGTGCTGTTCTATAACCTGCTAGCCTATTTACTGCATCTTCTTCTGAAACTAAGCCCCCATGTGCAAATAACACTAACCGTTTTTTTGCATGTCCTTGCATAATTTTCGGGAAATGATAACTGAAGATCTTTTCCAACTCATCTTCGGAAGTTCCATAATCTCCACCTAGTTCTAAGAGTCCCTCATTACCTAAACTAATTATATGCGGTCTTAGTTCAGCATACGAATATGCTTTTGACTGAGAGGAAATTGAAGCATGAAGTGTAGATATTGAAATATTCTCTATTAAGGAAATCGGAGCACCTAATCTAGCTACCCAAACATCTGTTCCATTTTCTAGCCAATCATCGTATCCAACATGAGCAAAACCCTTCTTACCCCAACTATCTCCCCATGAGTTTTGAATCCAAAAACCATATTGATCAAATCCAACTATCGCAAAAGCATGACCGCCCAATATATTAGGGGATTTCGTTATTTCACCGTCTTTGCTAACTTTATTCCATCCATCATGTACCAATGATGTTGCATATAAAACACCAACTTCTGCAATAGCGCTATGCATCGAAATTAGATCTTTGTGATTAACCCTGAAATATGCCCCCAAAGGTCTTTGAAGTGCGTCTTTGAATCTATCAATGGGATATTCTTGATTTTTTTTTGGTTGATATGGATAGGCTTCCTCTAAGCACACACCATGTTTATTCCATCCTTTCATGGCACCCCTAGCACTTGAGCCTGAATAATTTTCTCCTGGCCATTCGTCATAGCGTTTTGCAAGTTCATATAGCATTCGTGGACTGACATTATCGTTTGATGGGCGTACTTTTCGACAGCGTAAGAGAAAATTGGCGACAGTTGCCAATCCGAAGCCTGTACAGGAACCTTCACTTCCTTGATCTAAAACAGGGATTTTAT
>JBDSHU010000083.1:0-3931 GCA_039918335.1 Methylotenera sp.
CTGGTGCGCGTACGCAGCTCACTTATGATGACCTGAATCTATTTGATCGTGGTTGGCGACTGACCAGCAGCCTGAAGCCGGAGCAACGCGCACAATCAATCAGCGGCTTAATCCGCTTGCCAACGGATAGTAGCGGATATCGTGACAGTATGAATGCAGGGCTAGAGCGCAAAGTGATTGAAGGTCAAATCACCACATCTGGGCAGACTGGTGTGAATAGAAGTTGGGGGCCACGCCGGCGCGAGCAAACCATAGGCGCTGCTTATCTAATAGAACATCAAGAACTGGATGGTGCGCCGTCTGATACCAAAAAAGTAGCGACGCTTTCTTATGGCATTACGTTAAGACGTACCGATAACGACCGTAATCCAACGCGTGGTTATCTATTCAATACACAATTTGCTGTTGCACCATTAAAGCAGCTTTCAGATGGTCGTTTTCTTCAAAGCTACGTCAAGGCGCAAGGTTATTATCCTGTGACTTCTTCAACGCAGTTAATCGCACGTGCAGAAGTCGGTATGGTGAATGGTAAAAATAGCGCACCCGCGGCATTTTTATTCCGCGCTGGTGGCGATCAATCTGTGCGCGGTTATGCTTATGAGAGCCTAGGTGTTAAAGAAGGTGATGCGACTGTTGGCGGCCGTTATTTAGTAACAGGCAGTGTTGAGGTCGTACAATGGCTGACCAAGCAGTGGGGTGCGGCGGCATTTGTAGATTTTGGTAATGCGGCTAATACGATTCAAGACCTAAAACCTGTTTACGGTTATGGTTTGGGCGCACGCTGGAAAAGCCCGATAGGTCCCATAGGGGCAGATATTGCGTATGGCGAAGCAACAGACGAATACCGTATTCACTTTAATCTAGGAGTAGCATTTTAATGTTGCGGCGCTATATTACCGCTGGATTGTTAAGTTTTGCGATGCTGATGTTCACGCCTGCACAAGGCGAAATGACTATCAGCGGCAGTTCTAATTTAGATACGCTTGATTACGATTTAGATAATATCCATCTTAAACTGGAAAAGCTCGAATCGCGCTGGCAACTTTCCCCTGTAAGCGGTAAGCTTTTTGTAGAAAAACTGCGTGCGCGAAGGCTATTGATTACCATGCGCGGCGATGCCAAAAAAGCAGGTGATTCCGTACTGCCAGAGCGCATTAAATTGCCTTTTCCTATCCAAATCCAGCAGGCAGAAGTGGTTGAAGTCGTGATTGTGACAGCAACTGAACGCCATATATTAAGCAATGTGCAATTTGATTTAGAAGCGGATGCTAAAACAATACAGCTCAATAGATTGAGTGCTGCAACGCCTTATGGCCAAACAGAAGTCATGCTGAATATGACGACTGTCAGTCCGTTCGTGCTCACTGGTGCAGTAACTATCAAGCAGGACGGCAATAGTGGAACAATGCCTTACGATATAAAAACTAATCTATCGGGAAATCTAAAGACGTTAAAGTTTGAATCTAACGCGATGCTGGTTTTACAAGACGACCAACTTGCATTTGTACAGGCTGATAGTAAAAACATTAGCCCGGCAGTGCGTATCAATGCAAATGGCGAATTAGGCTTATTGAACGAATATCCGCTGGTTGTGCAGGCGCGGATTAACGACTTTCAACCTGAACGCTTAGGTAATTATCCTGCTGGGCAGCTAAATTTTGATCTGAATCTGCAAGGCAACCTAGCGCCTGAAGCTAATACACAAGCTGGTCTGCAACTGCAATTGACTGCACGAGATAGCTACTTGCAAGTGCAAAACCAGCGTCTGCCATTCACTAGTGTCGGTAAAATGACTCTTCTTAATGGTCAATTCCAGAATGTAGATTTTAAAGCCGATATTGCCAACAACGCTATAAAAGCCAACGGCAATCTCGGTGCGCCAGATAGCAAACTTGAATGGCAGGCGGATTTACCTAATTTAAGCACATTAGGTCAACAATTCGCTGGAGAAGCGCATGCGAATGGTTCGCTTGCAGGCACATTTGAAAACCTGGCGTTGCGTTTAAATTTAATCGCACAGAAGTTAAAACTACCTGGCGATATACAACTAGCCAAATTGGATGGACAAGCCACATTGCTAGCGGGAGCGCTCGGTACTTTTGATGCAACATTAAAAGCCACGGGCTTGGAAATTGCACAAAATCCAATACTTGATGGCAGCTTGAACTTGCAAGGCACGCGCGCCACACATCAACTAAAATTACAGGCACTTGCACAAGATAAAACGAACCCGTTGCAATTTGAAACTACTTTACAAGGTGGCTTGGTAACAAATCAGTGGCAAGGGCTGATTCAAACGCTTAGCTTAAAAAGTGAAACGCCAATTACCCTGCAAGCGCCCGCGAAACTGAGCTTGACTACAAAAGATATCGGTTTAGAAAATGCGGTTTTACAGCTAGCAAAAGGTCGCGCGGTGATTGATGTGTTAAATGTGGGAACCAAAGGGTTTATCAGTAAGGGGTCTTTAATAAATCTAGCGCTTGATGACATACCGCCTAGCTTGTTGAATCTGCCAACGAGGTTACAGGGTAACCCAGTTTTTTCAGGTAAATGGGATGTGAATGCTGTTGAAACCGTTAATGGCAGCATGATTTTAAAATTAGAATCAGGTGACTTAACGCTGACCAATGCTAGTGGTGTAGCAAAGCCACTGGGCTTGCAAACGGCAAACGCTGAATTGGCAGTGAGCAACAATAAAGTAGACCTCGTCATGTTAGTCAAAGGCCAGCAGCTTGGTAACTTTGATGCCCATGTCACCACAACACTTAGCAAAGTTGAATCTGGCTTTTCACTTATGGCTAGTGCACCGCTGACCATATCAAGCAGTGCACAATTAAATACGCTTGCATGGCTGCCATTATCAGACTCACTGGCAGAGGCCAATTTGGATGGTGCATTAGTCATGACTTTACAAGCGAATGGTACAGTTCAAAAACCAAATTTACGTGGCAGTGTAGTGGGTAAAAACCTGCAATTAATACTGCCATCACAGGGTGTTTCGCTAACGGACGGCACGCTGGATTCAGTGTTTGAAAATGACGAATTGCACATCACGCAGGCTGCTTGGAAAGGCGGTGAGGGCTATTTACGTACAAGCGGCACACTGCTGATGGAAAACAAACAGCCTAAAATAGAGTTGAACTGGGTGGCAGATAAATTTACCGCAATCTCTGGTGCGGATCGACTATTGATATTGAGCGGCAATGGCAAAACCACGCTTGCGAAAGACTTGTATTCAATTTCAGGTGATTTTAAGGTGGTTAAAGGCTTGCTTGCACTTGCAGACGACGATGTTCCCAAACTTGAAGATGACGTAATCGTGCTTGGACGGACGGAATTAATCGCTGAATCTGCATTAAAAATCTTGTTAAGCAGTTTACGTATTGATTTAGGTGATGATTTTACTTTGCATGGTCGTGGGCTAGATGCGCAACTATCCGGTGCCGTTACGTTAGTCGGTTTAACGCAATATCATCCACATGCTGAAGGCAGTATCAGGGTTAAAAAGGGCACTTATATGGCTTATGGGCAAATACTCAATATTACGCGTGGCATCATCAGCTTTAGTGGCCCTATCGATAACCCCGGCTTGAATATACGGGCGATGCGCAATGCAACTACTGACAGCGAAAGCTTGATAAAAACAAACGCAGAAACGGTAAGTAATACTGGCGAAATTACGGGTAGTAATTTCAGTCAAACCAGTTCTTCAACGAGCTATCAAACAGTCAATGCGGGTGTGGAAATTACGGGTAATGGCCTAGACCCTGTGATTAAGCTGGTATCAGAACCCAATGTGCCAGATACAGAAAAACTCTCTTGGTTAATGCTAGGACACGGTACAGATCAGGCAGGTAAAAACGATTTCGCGATGCTGTCATTAGCCGCAGGCGTAGTGTTATCTCAAAATGATTCTATGCCGCTCCAAACA
>JBDSHU010000084.1:0-2871 GCA_039918335.1 Methylotenera sp.
CGCACGAATAATCAATTGATTTTGTATACCGCTTGCCGTGCCTTCACTACCAACAAGCGGTTGAATGCTAGGAAGTATGTCTTCAGCGAAGCGATGTTGCAGGGTAATAATTTTGAATTCTGTTGCAGCGTTTGCTGGTAAAGCAATAAAAATGCAACAAAACAAAAGCATAGTCTTTAAGAATAATGACTTCATAATCATAATTTTTATAACCCCAGCCTAGTCACAGTCACTACATCGTGTGTTGCCTCAAGCAGTTCTTTAAACCTGCTATCTAGCGCGCTTACACTTTCTGCATCATTCAGGGCATATTTAAAGCGGGCATGATCAATATGGATACGTTTAATATAATGCAGGCCATCGGCTAATATGAAACAATCCTTAGCGTGTTTAGCTGAGTCATTGGTTTCATAAACGGTCATTTTGTGCCCATAAGTAGTGAGTAAACTAAATAGACGCGGGCATTTTTCGTTAAAAAATGTCGTACTTTGCAAAATAATCGTTAAATGACTTGTTACGCTTTGGCTTAAAAATTGTTGAAACAATTGATATTTGTGCAAACTTGCAAAGTCCCCATGGCTTAAATCCTGATCGAAAATTAACAACTCATGCTTCGCATTCGCTAGCACGATATTAATGGCCTCTGCATATAAGCCTTCACCTGTGAGGATTTGATTCTCTTCGATGGTTTTCAATTCGTTATCCATGGCAATCTTTTGAATAATATTTTTAATGAGTATTAAAGCTTAAGTAACCAGCAATATACCAGCCATAAAGCTGCTGTAGCAAAAGCGCGTCATCTATTATTTTTTCGTTAAGAAAGCGTTTGTCAGCTAATTCTTTAAGCATTTCTGCCGAATCTCCCATAAATATTACACCTTCGCCATTCATAAAAAAACAATCATTAAAAAACAACATCTGGCTTTTTAAATCTAATGCGACACCGACTTTTGCTAATTTTTCACTGAAAGCACGCATCGACATTTTTTTATTGGCTTCAAAAACTACATCGGCCTTGGGTTCGGAGAGATAGCGGCCTAAAAACTGCGCTACATCATTATCAGACCATTTAATCTTTTGAAGATTCTCACTCACTTTACTTATCATATCGTGACTGATTTCAGCCGGATGGCTTTGTAAAGTTAGATCTGCATCCTGATAGATGCCGGTTAACTGTAACTCTTCTTGGGCTAGTTTGTCCTGCATAAAACCTAAAAACTCAGTGGCGAGCTCCTGGTTTTTAGGCGCACGAAACCCAACTGAATACGTCATGCAGTCTTCAACACCGTTTGAAACTGCAATACCCCAATGTGCAATCTGCGGTGGCAGATAAAGCATATCGCCAGCCTCTAGTAGCCATTCTTGTGAGGTATCAAAATTTTTCAAAATACGTAAAGGGGCGCCATCTATCAAACTTAAGTCAGTTTGTTCACTAATCCGCCATAACCGCTTACCCTGACCTTGCAGTAAAAATACGTCATAGCTATCAAAATGCGGCCCCACACCACCACCGTTCGGGGCGTAACTTACCATTAAATCATCAAGCCTTGCATGCGGAATAAAATCGAATCGTTGTAACAGTTCGGTCGCTTCAGGTAAATAATGGTTCACGCTTTGTACGAGCAGTGTCCAGTCTTTGCTGGGTAGTTTACTAAAGTCTGTCTCGTCAAATGGGCCATTTTTGAGTAGCCATTTTTCACCTTTTTGCTGCACTATTCTTGATTGCACCTCATCTTCACAAGCTAAACCGGCTAATTCCTCCGGGCTTAATAATCCTGAAAAATTAGGGATCGCTTGCTTAATCAGTAAAGGTTTTTTCTGCCAGTATTCCGTTAGAAACTGCTCAGGCGTTAATCCGCCTAATAATTGCAATGCTTGATTTTTTGCCATGATGATTGATTGGTGCGGTACTTATTATGAGAGTGACAATTATGCCATTGCAATGCTATACAGGTGGGTATATATTAATGCTTGTTAAAAGATAGAATAATAAAAATTGTAAGCCATAAGATCCGTATAAATCTTCGAGGAGAGTGGTAAATGAACAAGCTAGTGGATGATGCTATTCAAAGTAAACCTTTAGAAACTGAGTCTATTAAAACCTTTCATGGCGGTTGCCCGCATGATTGTCCAGATACTTGTTCCATGGTGTATACGGTGCAAGACAACAAGCTCATTTCGGTCAAAGGCAATCCAGATCATCCTATGACGCGTGGCGGGCTATGCGTCAAACTGAAAGATTACGAAAAACGGCATTATCACCCAGATCGCCTGCTTTACCCGATGAAAAGAACAGGCCCTAAAGGTAGCAAACAATTCACACGAATTACGTGGGATGAAGCGCTGGATGAAATTGTTACACGCTGGAAAGGCATTATCGCCGACCACGGACCGCGGGCTATCATGCCTGCAAGTTACCTGGGCAACCAAGGTCTGGTACACGGCTTAAATGGTGGTGATGCGTTCTTTAATCGCCTTGGCGCCACGGTAACCGAGCGTACATTTTGCGGTGAAGGCTCATGTACCGCGTGGTTATTGACCGTCGGACCGACTGCAGGTGTTTGCCCTGAGAGCTTTATTCACTCTAAATACATCATCATTTGGGCATGTAATTCCGTTTCTACCAATTTGCACCACTGGCTCATCATTCACGAAGCACAGAAAAAAGGCACTAAAGTCGTGGTAGTGGATTCTTACGCGTCTAGAACCGCAAAAGAAGCAGATTGGCACATTGCACCGAAACCGGGTACAGATGGTGCATTGGCGATGGCGATGATGAACGTGATTATCGCTGAAGGCTTGGTAGACCAAGATTATGTGGACAATTATACCGTCGGTTATGCTGAACTTGCAGAACGTGCCAAAACTCGT
>JBDSHU010000085.1:0-4535 GCA_039918335.1 Methylotenera sp.
TTTAGAAGATTTTCCCTTCAATATTACTTCGCGTGCATAGTCTCGCTCTGAAAAAATACCCACTAACTTTTCACCGTCCAGTACGACCAAAGCACCGATTTTGTATTCCGCTAATATGACTAAAGCATCAAATACTGGCCTGTTGGGCGCGATTGAAATCACTTCTTTATGTTTTTTAATGTCTAGAATTTGTTGTAATGTTTTCATTATCATCTCCTCCAGTAAGCACATTTAATATACACCAATTAATAATTTAGCCAATGACCCAAATAGACCATTAAGCCTACCTACAAAAAAATCTAGCAAAACTATTGACATAGTTAGCCAGCTAACTATAATGTACCTAATTATGTTGCAATTAAGAGATCTCCCTACTTCTGAAATGCTTGGTAAATTTGCTGAACGCTATCCCGATGCGGATGTGACAGCGATTGCCAGTGTTTTGCAGTTACTGCATGTCGCCACCGATTTATCGTTAGCGCTGGATACTTGCTTGAGCAAACACGGTCTGCTACAGGGGCGGTGGTGGGTGTTGATTCTACTCATGCGCGAAGAGTCAAAAACTTCTACGCCGTCAATCTTGGCAGATAAGGCAGGTGTAACGCGCGCCACGATGACTGGTTTAATTGATGGGCTGGAACAAGTTGGTTTGGTCGCACGGGTATTCACTAAAGATGATAGGCGCAGCGTGCTAATCAGCCTAACTGAGGCTGGTCAGGCCAAATTAGATGTGGTGATGCCTGATTACTACCGCCGACTCAGGCAATGCATGCAGGCTTTAAATGAAGCACAGCGCGCTCAGCTTCAAGAGATGCTGGGTCTTATCAAGCTAGGTATTCCTGCACTTGTTTAAGCAAAAATATTTATCAAAAAACCATTTTAATTAACTTTAACCTTTAGAAAGAGAGTCATTAATATGTCCGATATTCAAACACAAATAGCCGCTATCAATGCAAAATTTGATCAAGCCTTTAATGCAAAAAAAGCACAAGAAATTGCGTCACTTTATGATGCAAATGCAGTAGTTTTACCAGCACTAGCAGGTGAGCCGGTTATTGGCACGCCAGCAATTCAAACATTCTTTGCCGGTTTGATTGCCGCAGGCGTAATCGATCACAAATTAACGCTTACTGAAGCAGTAGAAGACGGCAATTTAGCCTATCAACGCGGCAGTTGGAGCGGTGCAATGATAGATGCGGAAGGCGCAAGACAAACCTTCGGTGGCAACGTGCATTTGGTCTACCGTAAACAAACGGATGGCGGTTGGAAAGCGGTAACGCACATTTGGAACTAAGGCAGTTTGTAACAGCATAATCACTACAAAAGCTGTATCTAAACATCATGGAAAATAAAAGAAAAAACACCATCCGTGCATTCATTGCATTGATGGTGCTTACCCTCATTTGGGGTTATAACTGGGTGGTAATGAAAAATGCGCTGCAATATGCAGGCGCGTTTCAGTTGGCCGCTATGCGCACTGGTATAGGCGCACTGTGCCTGTTTATTTTATTGGCCATACTGCGTAAACCGTTTAGCGTGAAAGAAGTACCCACGTTAATTTTGCTTGGTGTATTGCAAACTTGCGGCTTTACAGGTTTGCTAATATGGGCGCTGGTAAGTGGTGGTGCAGGAAAAACTGCGGTGTTAACCTACACCATGCCGTTTTGGGTGATGATGCTGGCATGGCCGCTATTAGGTGAAAAAATAAGTGGTTTGCAGTGGCCAGCAGCAGTACTTTCTATGATGGGCATGCTGTTTATTCTAGACCCATTACATTTGGGTGCTGATGGGTCTAGTCTATTTTTAGCGGTATTGTCAGGCTTTTTTTGGGCATTATCAGTCATTGTGGCTAAAAAATTACATCAACGCTCACCAGATTTAGATCTACTGTCACTCACCGCATGGCAAATGCTATTCGGTGCTATTCCTATCGTGATTGCCGCATTCATTATTCCAGCGGCACCTATACAATGGACGCCTTATTTCATAGGCGCAGTGGTGTATAACGCCGTATTATGCAATGCACTGGCATGGCTGCTTTGGCTATACGCACTACAACATTTGAGTGCAGGCGTGGCCAGCATGGCCACATTGCTAGGGCCAGTGATAGCGGTATTGGCGGCTTGGGTGGAGCTTAACGAAGTGCCGAATGCAACCGAATCTATCGGCATGATGCTAATTGCGCTATCGCTAGTGATTATTTCAATTATCAGCATACGCAAACATATTCCCATTGATCCTGCCATGGGTCAGGATTAAAAGCTACTCATTAAAGTCAGCATTGAAGCAACCGTACCAAGCGGGTTCTTAGTTTTAAATCCCTATTTGTAAACGCGTATTCTCATTCGCTTAATTTCCTGTTTACTTAGCTCACTCTAAAGCCTGTGATAAAATCACGTTTATCTAATTGTATTCAAGGTTGGCAACATGGCAGGTCACAGTAAATGGGCGAATATTCAGCATCGTAAAGGTCGCCAAGACGCAAAGCGCGGCAAGATTTTCACCAAAATTATTAAAGAAATTACCGTTGCAGCGCGTTTAAGCGGTGGTGATATCACCATGAATCCACGGTTACGTGCGGCTGTAGCCGAAGCCAAAGAAGAAAACATGCCGGCCGACAATATTACCCGTGCCATTAAAAAAGGTACGGGCGAGTTGGAAGGTGTGAACTATGAAGAAATCCGTTACGAAGGTTATGGCATTAACGGTGCAGCGATCATTATTGACTGCCTGACGGATAATAAACAGCGCGCGGTTGCTGATGTACGACATGCATTAACCAAATTCGGTGGTAATTTGGGTACGGATGGCTCAGTCGCCTTTATGTTTAAGCATTGCGGCAGCTTGCTATACGCGCCCGGCACTTCTGAAGATAAAGTAATGGAGATCGCACTGGAAGCTGGCGCAGAAGATATCGTTACCGATGAAGACGGCAGTATTGAAGTGATTACGCCGCCCAATGAATTTTTAATCATAAAAGAATCCATGGAAGCGGCAGGCTTAAAAGCTGTACTTGCTGAAGTGACCATGAAACCCAGTAATGAAACCGTATTTACTGGCGATGATGCCATTAAAATGCAAAAGATTTTAGATGCACTAGAAGATTTAGATGATGTGCAAGATGTGTATACCACCGCTGTAATCGAAGATTAAAGATGCACAGTTTGTTGGCATATTTTTCCCTCACGCAAAAATACGCGCCGGTGAATTTTGAGCGTCGTTAGAATTTTAGGCATAGATCCGGGCCTGCGTTTGACAGGTTTTGGTGTGATCGAAAAAGTCGGCGAGAAAATCACGTATGTGGCAAGTGGTACCATCAAAACAGCCAGTGGCAAAAAAAATAAAGTAGAAGGTGAAGATGATAGGGAGGAGCTGCCAGCCAGACTCAAAATCATCTTAGATGGCCTGTTTGAAGTCATTGATACCTATCAGCCAAACCAAGTCGCGATAGAAAAAGTTTTCGTCAATGTAAATCCCCAATCTACGCTATTGCTAGGTCAAGCGCGCGGGGCAGCCATTAGCGCTGCAGTGATCCGCAATTTAACTGTGGCAGAATATACGGCCTTGCAAGTCAAGCAAGCGGTGGTAGGTAATGGTCATGCACAAAAAGAACAAGTTCAAGAAATGGTGAAACGGCTACTCAAACTGCCTGCCGCACCCAAGCCAGATTCCGCCGATGCTTTAGCCTGTGCAATTTGTCACGCGCATGGCGGGCAGGGTTTGGGCCGGCTTGCGACCGCTGGCTTTAGAGTCAAAGGCGGTAGATTAATATGATGAGGCAAACGCGATGATTGCAAGACTTAACGGGATTTTGATTGAAAAAACACCGCCGCAAGTGGTGATTGACTGTAACGGCGTAGGTTACGAGGTTGAAGTGCCGATGAGCACTTTTTACAACTTGCCAGAACTTGGCGTCAAAATACAGTTGCTCATACATTTTGTCGTGCGTGAAGACGCGCAATTGTTGTATGGTTTTGGCAGCGAGCAAGAAAAAAGTACCTTTAGACAATTATTAAAGGTAAATGGTATAGGCGCTAAGTCTGCACTGTCTATTTTGAGTGGTTTGTCGATAGAGGAGCTAGTGCAAGCTGTCGCGATGCAGGAAACTGCCATGCTTACACGCGTGCCGGGAGTGGGTAAAAAAACCGCAGAACGCTTATTGTTGGAACTTAAAGATAAATTCAGCGTATCAGGCTTAACGCCCAATAATGCGAATCAACCAAAATCAGCCAGCAGCGATGTGCTTAATGCGCTTATTTCATTAGGCTACAACGAACGTGAGGCACTTGCGGCAGTGAAGCTGTTGCCGGCAGATGTGAGTGTGGCCGGCGGTATTAAACAGGCATTAAAATCTTTATCTAAATAATTGTATTAAAAAGTGACCTAATAAGCTCACTCAATAAGTAGTGATTGCAATAAAAGAAAGATTGAATTGGAGATTAATATGCTGCGTACAAGCTTTCTAAAAAATGGTTACTTAACTCTATTTTTGTTGGCAATTTCTTTAAGTTTGGCAGCTTGCAGCCAAAAAAGTG
>JBDSHU010000086.1:0-5853 GCA_039918335.1 Methylotenera sp.
GTTCGACCGAAGCGGCGAAACATGAGGTTTTAGCTGGAAGTGAGCTTGTGCTCTGTGCAGCGGCAGCGGGCATACAAGTGCTTAGCCAAAACCATTTAACTAACGCGAAACAATTAAAAATAGTAGCGGATGTGAATGCGGTGCCACCCCTTGGTATACAAGGAGTGGCGGTAAACGCTGATGGTGTAATTGTTGAAAACACGCAGATCTATGGGATTGGCGCTTTAGCGATTGGGCAGCTTAAATATACCGTGCAGCATCAGCTATTAAAACAAATGCTTGCTGCGGAAAAGCCCCAAGTGTTTGATTTTATGGCGGCATTTAGTTTGGCACGAGAGTTGGTAAAAATAGCTTGAAGTCAAAATCAATTTTAATTATCGCACTGTCAGCCCGGCCATTTGTAAAGGCTGCAAAGCGCGCTGGTTATAGGGTTACAGCCATCGATGCATTTGCGGACCAGCAAACGGTCGACTTGGCTGATAAAACCATTGTGATTGACTATAATGAGTATGGATTTAACGCTGATGCATTATTAACGGCAGTCAGTGCTTTGGAGTTAAGTCAATATGCTGGTTTTGTGTATGGCAGTGGTTTCGATGCACAGCCTGAATTATTGCAGCAGCTTGCAAATTTATTGCCGTTGATCGGCAATACTCCGTTAACAGTGAGCGCGGTAAAAACCGCTTCCAGCTTTTTTGCAGCATTAAATGCACTTGACCTTTTGTTCCCTGAAATTAATCATCAATTATCAAACGCGGATATAAAGGCTACTCATTTACAAAAGTTCGCAGGCGGCTGCGGCGGTACACATATTCGATTTGCTGATATTGATAGCGAACTAACGCCCAATCATTATTATCAGCAATACGTTAAAGGGCGTTCCGTTTCGTTGCTATTTATTGCCAATGGCGAGGAAGTTAATGTGATTGGTTTTAATGAGCAATGGCTCAGCCCCACATTAGATAAGCCTTTTCAATACGGCGGTGCAGTCGGCCACGTTTCATTGGCACAAAAAACTCAACAACAATTGATCGATGCAGCAATCAAGTTAACTAAAAAATTTGGCTTAATTGGTTTAAATAGCTTAGATGCTGTCATTCAGAATTCGGCTACACAAGATGATCTAGTCTATGTGCTAGAAATCAATCCTCGATTAAGTGCCACTTTCGATTTGTATGATGATGCAGAGTTTAATTTATTCGACTTGCATTTAGATGCTTGCCTGAAGAAGTCAAAATTCAATAGCCAGTTTTATTCAGCCCTTCAAGCTGTAAAAACTTCTAAAGCGCACGCTATTGTGTACGCTGCATCTGATATTCAAGTTTCAGCATCATTCTATTGGTCTGACTGGGTCGTGGATACGCCTCATTTTCCAACTAAACATCTTGCAACGCGATTTGAAACTATCAAGATATTAGCGAATCAGCCAATCTGCACGGTGACGGCATACGCAAGCCAAGCGGAGGGCTCGAAACAGCTGGCACAAACTCGGGCTAAAATAGTAGTTAAAATGTTACAAGCTCAAAACAGCAACTACGGTAATTAAAAGACAAATATGCAAAACACAACCAACATTCAATCAACCCCGCATTTAAGTGTTAACCAGCTTAGCGAGCCATTATTAAATCAACTTCTTTTGCAAAAAGATAAGCTGCAAATCGGCGTATCACAGCATGAATCAGGCTGCACTCTTGTTGATGCAGGTATTCAGCAGCCAGGTAGTGCTGAAGCTGGGCGCTTAATTGCTGAAATTTGCATGGGTGGTTTAGGTGAAGTGCACTTGGAAACGGACAACCGCTTTAAAGGCTGGCCAAATGCTATCGCAGTTGCATCCTCTGAGCCTGTAATTGCTTGCCTCGCGAGTCAGTATGCCGGCTGGGCGCTTAGTCATGAAAAGTTTTTTGCACTTGGCTCAGGGCCTGCGCGCGCACTGGCTCAGCGCGAAGATTTGTTCAAAGAACTTGATTATCAAGATTCGGCCGTCAGTACTTGTATTGTGCTGGAAACGGACAAAATACCACCGCTTGAAGTGATAGAAAAAATTCTGCGAGACACCAAAGTAGCCGCCGAGAAATTGACGATTATTTTAACGCCTACTACTAGCATCGCCGGCGTAGTACAAATTGTCGGGCGAGTACTGGAAGTAGCATTACACAAAGCCCATGCATTGCATTTTCCGCTCAAAAACATCATTAGCGGCAATGGTGTTGCGGTGTTGGCTCCCGTTGCTAAAGATTTTATGACAGCCATGGGTCGTACCAATGACGCGATTTTGTTTGGCGGTAGCGTACATTTGCAAGTGCGTGGCGATGATATTGCTGCAGCTGAGTTAGCGTTGAATCTACCCAGTAGCGCTTCGAACGACTACGGTAAACCATTTGCAGAAGTGTTCAAATCGTACAATATGGATTTTTATCAAATAGATCCGATGTTGTTCTCGCCCGCTAAAGTAACCATTACCAATGTTGATACGGGTAATGTGTTCGAAGGCGGTCAACTGAATGCAGATTTGATTGAATTGTCTTTTTCTAGTTAATGAAGTCACCTTTTGAAAATACCAATTTTTACTGATGATGCGGGTTGGCATGGTGAACAACTAAAACAAGCATTTGCGCACAGCGGGGTTGAAGCTGTGTTTATTTCGCTCATGGATTGCAGTTTAAGTATTTCAAGCACCAAGTTACACAAGCAAACAGCCTCAATCAATATTCCTTCTTTCGTTGATGAATATCCACAAGGCGCTTTTGTGCGCGGCGTTTCAGGCGGAACTCTGCAACAGGTCATTATGCGATTGAATATCTTGCATATGCTGGCTGCACAGGGCACTAGAATCTATAACAATGGCAGGGCGATTGAACGCACTGTGGATAAAGCTATGACCAGTTTTTTGCTCCACCAGCATGGTGTTGCAACTCCTGATACGTGGGTGTGCGAATCTAGGAGAGAGGCTGAAAAGATTCGTCAAAACGCAGAACTTCATCATCAACAGTTAGTGATTAAACCGCTATTCGGTTCACAAGGGTTGGGTGTACGTAAGTTGCTTGCTGGTGAACCTTTGCCTGTGCCAATGGAAATGCATGTAGATGGCGTGTACTACTTACAGCAATTGATAGTGACATCAGAAGCGCCACATGATTATCGATTATTCGTCGTGAGCGGTAAGGTAGTTGCTGCTATGAAACGCACAGGTGCAAGCTGGGTGAATAACGTGGCGGCGGGCGGACATTGCGAGGCAATACAGCCTAATGAAATGATGACGCAACTTGCCTTGCAAGCAGCTTTGGCGGTAGAGATTGATTATTGCGGCGTAGATATTATTCAAGCAGAAACAGGTGAATATTATGTGCTGGAAGTGAATAGCATCCCCGCATGGAAGGGCTTGCAAAGCGTCACTAAAGTCAATATTGCTGCATTGCTGGTAGATGATTTTCTGAGTAAATTGAATTAATACTTAAGCTGAAAGCAATATGCGAAATCCCTTAACAGCCGAACGCTTGGCGCAAGCTTATCAAAGCGCATGCATGGCTGAATTACAAGCCTTAAAGCCAGGTAATGTACATCTTTTTGCCGATGGTCATGGCATGACCATACATGATTTCATCAAAAGCGCAGAGGCATCGGCAGCAGTGATCGCACAGACAGATCTAACGGTGGGCGAGCGTATCTATCTGGCTGTAGAAGCTACTCAGAAAGCCGTTGGCTTGAACACCAATTTAGGTGTGATTTTGTTATGCGCACCGCTGATTCACGCAGCTTTGCTGGGAAATTCAGCGTTATCATTTGAAGAAAATTTAATCCATACGTTAAGTCAGCTCACTGTTGAAGATGCGGAGCTCACTGCAAAAGCCATTGTGTTAGCTAACCCTGCAGGTTTAGGCCGCAGTCATCAGCATGATGTTAATGAAACGCCACATGTTACTTTACTAGAGATGATGCGGGTTGCAGCACATAAAGATCGAATTGCATGGCAGTATGCAAATGCCTACCAAGACATTATGGCATTTGGATTGCAGAGTTACACCAAGGCAATCGCGCGCTGGCAAAACCCAGCTTGGGCAACCACCGCTTTGTATTTAGATTTTTTAGCCCATCGTTTAGATACACATATTGCTAGAAAGTATGGTGAAACATTTGCAACCAGTGTGATGCTAGAAGCACAGCCATTTGAAACTATTTTCTTAGCTTCTGACAATCCTAAATTAGTCCATAAAAAACTATTAGATTGGGACGCTTCTCTCAAAAAAAGAAACATTAACCCGGGTACAAGCGCAGATTTTACTGTCGCTACTGTGTTAGTTTCACTAATCGTCTAAATCTATGTAGCCGTGATTAAAAAGAGGTGATTAATGAGGCGGAATAAAGACAATCCCACGCTTTTCAGATATAATATTGCGTTAGATTTTGTATAAGACCGATGCTTGTAAAGCATGTGTATCTTTCCAAAAACACGTAATTAAGAAAGATGCAGTCAAGTCTTAAGAAGCTTAAAGTCAAAATAAATAATTTTCAGGAGGCAAGTGATGGCAAATTTATTAGAACAATTGAAAAGCATGACTACAATCGTAGCCGATACAGGCGATGTAGAAGCAATTAAAAGCGTAAAACCCGTTGATGCAACTACTAATCCGTCATTGCTATTAAAGGCAAGTACTTTGCCACAATACGCACACCTGATTGAAGAAGCAATTGCTTATGCAAAAGCACAAGGTGGCAGCAAAGAAGTGCAGATCGAAAATGCAGCTGACAAATTGGCTGTATTGATCGGTATCGAAATTTCTAAAGTTGTGCCAGGCCGTATCTCTACAGAAGTAGATGCACGTCTATCATTCAACGTTGAAAAAATGGTTGCTAAAGGCCGTAAACTCATCAAGTTCTACCAAGAAGCTGGTGTAGGTAAAGACCGCGTATTGATCAAATTAGCATCAACATGGGAAGGCATCAAAGCCGGTGAGATTCTTGAAAAAGAAGGCATCCAATGTAACCTCACATTGTTATTCGGTTTCGGCCAAGCACGTGCATGTGCTGAAGCTGGCGTATTCTTGATCTCTCCATTCGTTGGCCGTATCTTAGACTGGTTCAAAGCTAAAACTGGTGAAACATATACACAGGAAACTGATCCAGGTGTAGTTTCAGTGCGCGCTATCTACGCATATTACAAAGAGCATGGCTACAAAACTGTAGTGATGGGTGCATCTTTCCGTAACACTGGTGAGTTAATAGCGCTGGCAGGTTGCGATCGTTTAACTGTTTCACCAAACTTATTGCAAGATTTGGCTGCAACAGAAGGCACATTAGTACGCGTATTAAGCGATGCAGGTGCTAAATCAACGCCACCAGCAAGATTGACCGAAGAAGAGTTCCGTTTCCAATTGAATGAAGATGCAATGGCAACTGAAAAGCTAGCTGAAGGTATTCGTGGTTTTGTAGTTGATCAAAACAAACTTGAAGCTGCTTTAAGCACAAAACTATAAGCATACGAAGTTGTAAGTAGTAATTATTTTGTAATAACCAATTTAATTTGTAATACTGAAATTAAATTGTAATAAAAGCGTAATCAGGCAAGTTTAGAATTGACATATGTTTACGGGACATTTACTATAAGTGTCCAGTTTTTTGTAGCACTAAATTTGTTTAGTACGAATTTTTTGTAATATTAAAAATTTAGTCACAGGCATTTTAATCAGAGATTAAATGTAGCCTAAATTTTTTACGAAAATAGCAATAATCTGTATCATCTTAAAAATTATTAACCGGAGAAACACCATGGCATTAACCCAAATGGCACTAGATTCATTAGATTTCGACGCAACAGTTGCATTAGCAACTACAGTTGCTCCACACGTGGACATTCTT
>JBDSHU010000087.1:0-6123 GCA_039918335.1 Methylotenera sp.
TCAGCATGGTGTCATTGATAGAGATGTTCACATGCCGACGCAGCGCACCACGTTCGTCGAGCACGTAATCGGTAAAGCCTGGGGCAATCTCGTTGATTGCACGTAAAGTTTCTGCGACCGAGCCGGCAGGCACTCTGATCACTTGGACCTTTAACTGCGGAAAGAACCGGTAAAGATGCTGTGTCATTTCAACACGCGGCATGGTATTCAACCAAATCGTACTGAATAAATCGGCGGGAAATTGTTACCCAGGCATTGCCATGTTTCACCACGGTCTTCTGACAGGTAAACATTGCCAGTCGTGCTGCCGAAGCATAAACAATCCCCTGACACATCAAGACTATGCCTCAAGGCGATGTCGTAGGCGTTTTCTTGCGGCAGGCCGTTACGAAAAGTTTGCCAAGTCTGCCCACCATCGGTCGTACGTGCGACAAACAAACCACCATCAATCGCCATACGTTCTGCATCCGCGCGTGCCGGTACCACCCACGCGGTGCGCCCGTCATGCGCATCAGCCACAATTGGAAAACCAAAATTTACATCAAGATCAGGTCTGCTGACCTTTTTCCAATTCTTTGCGCCGTCATCACTGTAAAAAATACCGAAGTGGTTTTGCTGCCAGAGATGATCAGGCTGTCCAGGGCAGCTAGTCACGAAGTGCGGGTCGTGACCCCACTCGGATTCTGGATTCGGCATGTAATCATTCAACATGCCTTGGTTCCGGCTGTGCCAACTTTGGCCACCATCGGTCGTCTCGATTACGCCAGCTGTTGATACCGCAACATGAATATGATTCGGATCGCGCGGATCAACAATGATGGAGTGGATGCCGGGTTCAAAAATGCCATAATCGATACTTGCAGGCGTACCGTTCCAAAAGTTTAATGATGTTGCATCACCTGCGAACAAATCACCGCCGCGACTATCATGGTTCCATAGTGGTCGGTTGAGTTCCCAGCTATCGCCGCCATCATCGCTGACAAATAAACCACCAGGGATAGTGCCTGCATATAGCCTGTTTGGCTGATTGGCATTCCCGAACGCAATATTCCAGATTTTAAGCACGGTTGCATCGGCATACTCTGGTTGAGCGGACGGTGACTCCGGGTTGAAATCTGGGGTAGGTAGGTATTTGACGATGTAGCGTGCGCCTTCAGGGTATTTTAGGGAAGAAATGTCGACCCAGGTTACACCCCCATCACGAGAACGAGATAACTTAGGCCCCCAGTGCCCATGGTCCAGAGATACCCACAAGGTACCGTCACGAGGATCACGTGCCGCGTAACACACCGGAACGCCCGCATGCGCGATCGGGCGGGGCCGCCAGTTAGCGTTAATACGATCGAATATTATGGTGCCCTTGCGAGTACCTAGTAAAATCATATCAGACATAAATTACCCCTCTAATACATACGCCACTTCATGTACTAACGGTGAAAATATAACACTATGTTAAGGCACGCGCCACTAATGAAAACTAAGCGTAATCAAGTACCTTAATTGTAAATCCGAAGGCCTAATGCGCCAACGGCGGCGCTTCGATTTGACTTATTGCGAAATGGATCCATATAAACTTATTTTTAACACCGAGATTATGAAGTTTTACTCACCCATAAAAAGTTGATAAAACACACAATTTGAGCGGCAGCTAAGAGCACTTTGTATCAAATTGGCTCACCAGTTCAGACAAAACTAAGAACTGGATAGTATGTATTAAAGTCACATTACTTTTTGAATTAACAAGTCTGATGCCTATTTGCATTAACCTAATGGTGAATTTACCCTTCCTATAGTTACAAAGTAGTAACTACAATAAAGGAGAATTATCCATAAAATTGGTAAACGGAAGTTATCCAGTAGCAATGGGATATGATACAGCGACCTGTTGAACTTGAGGATCAACCCATTTTGCATTGCATTATGCAGATAATCTCTTTCTTTGGAACGAACAGCCCATTCCTAACTTCAAATTTTGTTTCTTTTACTCTATGACTTACATTTCCTCCAATTGCAATTACTGATGTTGCAGTGGCTGAAACGACAATGTCGCAGTGCGATATATAAAACTCGTCAGGTTGGTTATCATAGCTAATATTCGGATTAGGATCAGAAACTTTTTCTTTTCTCCACTGAGCGATTATATCTCCAGGCCTAGGCATATATTCATTAGCCTTGCGCCCATAATATGATTTATCCGCCTTTTGAAATTTACTATTATTGATAGACCAACGGATATATGCTTGATGGCTGCCGCTGATTGGAAACTGCTCTAATTTCATGCCAGAATTTCGTAAACACCAACATATAAAAGCAGCTGACCAAGCCAATTTAATACAACCATGCCTGTTTTTTTCACCGATGCCCTTCAGCCAATAATCGTAAACTCGAACTGCTCCAGGCTGTTTTTTTTGTTCTCTAAATGGTTGTTTTGTATTTTTGTCTTGTGCGCACTCAACCCATCCTCCCTCAGCCCAGAGTTTTAATTCTTGATTTGCAACACTTACGAGATTGTTTATAAAACTCATATAACCTCCATAACATAAGTATGTATAGTTAAATAGGTTGAAATTGCGTTAATTTAAAATAGGGTTAATGGTATGTCCAGCGACCTTCCAAATTTCGTCCTCACTCATGACCATGACAATTTCGTATTTATTTTGTCCGTTTTGAAATAATGTGTTGTACTGAAATGTTCGATAATGCGCATTTGGCCATCCAGCCAAATGGTTTGAAGATTGGCTACCGACAAAATTTCTTTCTTTCACATCACCAAGTGGCTTTCTAACTGTTCTGAATGCATCTATAACGTCATCTTTCTCGTAGAGTTTCTTAGCAGCGTTAGAGAACTCGCCCCAAATAATAACTTCATCCACTTTATCCGCAATTTGTAAGTATTTGTCTGATGTTTCTCTTGCTGAGCCTTTAGGCAATGGCCCTGGGTCGGTTGATGCGACTAACTCAGTCGGATTTAAGAAATATAATATCGCAAATACCGCAAGCGCTCCTCCTGCTCTCAGGAAACTACTTATTTCTACATTAATAAATCCTGGAATCATCGCTGCTACACCTCCGGCAGCCAACGATAGAATTACTCGAAATACAAAAACTTGAAACGTAGTAGGATCGGGAACGAGGAGTGCAACGACTAATATAGTAATGACAAATACAGTTCCAAAAATAAAAGCAGTGATTTTTTCTTGAGAGCGACTCATCATAAATGACATCCTAGAGGAGGTAATGCTCTATTAAACGATTTATACCTCTGTGCTAACTCAAATAACTCTGCGTTAGTTACACCAATATCACTTTTCATCATTTGCAGCCCCCTGCAATCTGCAATACTTTCGACATTGGTGCTGTACACTGCATGCGCACATTCATGATAAAAAATAAATTTCCTGACTGTAAAGGATTCGGCCGACATTTTAGGAACATTGTATTGGATAAGCCAACTTCCATTAGGCTGACTACTAGCATAAGCGTGGAACCCACCTAAAACATCACCTGTGTTCTGTTCATAGACTGGTTCTTCCACTCCAGTTATCCAATTCCGAGCAATACATGTTCTAGAAAAACCGCCATCCGTAAAGGCAGTTGCACTCGACGGTAGTATAAGAGACATACACCAGGTGCCAATAAAAATATTGAAATATTTCATGAATAACTCCCTCTGTGTAATAACGGCAAAATATTCCTTAAATTAGGAATTTTTAATCGACACTCTAACTTTGCAAGATTTTGGGTTTTTTATTATTCAATACTAATGTCATATTTTTTACAATATGTTACAAATTTTTAGTGTGAACTAAAATTACAAAAGTTAATGAATCATTTTTTTCAGTTTATTTTTTCAAATGAAAAATCTAAATTATGAGATTGGTTTTTTGTAAGCAAATCTAGACTTGCCGCTTATGTAACACGCGGGCTTTAAATACATTCGTGTTGAACAGTATCAGGCTACTTTGATCTAATCAATAGCCCTAAAGAGCTATAAAGGGCGATCTGGGTAAAGTGTGTGGATTGCAGAAATAGAAAAGCCCCGCATTTCTATAGGGCTTAAGATAATTGGCTCGCCAGTTCAACTGTTAGAAAGCTATTTTAAATCAATACTTTTAGCTATCATCACTCAAGCTCGCCAATAAATCTGCCTGATGTTCAGCCGATAACGCGCCGATCAATTCATCCATATCGCCTTCGATAATTGCGTCAATCTTATAAAGCGTGAGGTTGATGCGATGGTCTGTAATGCGGCCTTGCGGGTAGTTATAGGTGCGGATGCGCTCACTGCGGTCGCCTGAGCCGATTAGCGATTTACGTTCGGAGGCAATTTTGGATTGCTGCGCGCGCACTTCGGCATCTTTGATCCGCGCGACTAGCACGCTCATGGCTTGTGCTTTGTTTTTATGTTGCGAGCGGTCATCCTGGCATTCCACTACGATGCCCGTTGGCAAGTGCGTGATACGCACGGCGGAGTCAGTCTTGTTAATGTGCTGTCCACCCGCGCCACTGGCACGGTAGGTATCAATGCGAATTTCTGCCGGATTAATCACGACATCGCTCACTTCATCTGCTTCTGCCAAAATTGCTACCGTGCAGGCTGAAGTGTGGATACGGCCTTGGGTTTCTGTATCCGGTACGCGCTGTACGCGATGCACGCCAGATTCGAATTTGAGTTTTGAGTAGGCGCCGTAACCTTCCACCTTGGCGATGATCTCTTTGTAACCGCCCACTTCAGATTCGTTGGCTGAAACAATTTCCACTTTCCAGCGTTGGCGCTCGGCATAACGCGAATACATTCTGAATAAATCACCGGCAAATAATCCAGATTCATCGCCGCCTGTACCTGCGCGAATCTCCAAAAACAGATTGCGGTCGTCATTGGGGTCTTTAGGCAGCAATAGTTTTTGCAATTCTGCTTCAATCGCTTCTGTTTTCGCTTTTCCTTGCTCAATCTCTTCTTGGGCAAACTCTTTCATGTCAGGGTCGCTTAACATTTTTTGCGCTTCGTTCATGTCCGCTTCAACCTGCTCAAAGGCACGATATTGCTCAACGATAGGCGTTATTTCTGCATGCTCTTGGGTAAGTTTGCGATAATTATCCATGTTATTGGTCGCGTCTTCGCTACTCATTAAACGGTTAATTTCATCTAAACGCTCGCTCAAATTGGCGAGCTTTGTAATCATGCTGGGTTTCATTCGATGCTTCTTTAGTTTTAAATTAAGTTAACGCTAAAATGGGTTAACTTTTTATCTGGTACAACTGTTTTAAGATATGGTCTAACTTGGTATGTTCATCACCCTGCGCGATGTTAAGTGCATGGCTAGGCGCATGTAAAAATTTATTCGTCAGCGCATTGCTTAACGCTTCCAGTACTTTTTCAGGACTTTCACCTTTTTGAATCAGCCTAATCGCTTTATCAAGTTCTAATTTACGCGTTACTTCCGCTTGGTCACGCAGGGCTTTGATAGTCGGGATGCCATCACGTTTTTTAAGCCAGTGCATAAAGCTTTCTACGCGTGCGGCTACGATCATTTCCGCATCAATCGCCGCTTCCTGGCGATTGATCATGCCATCAGTCACTACTTGCGCCAGATCATCCACCGTATACAAAAACACATCGTCCAACTGCGCGACTTCTGGTTCAATATCGCGCGGTACGGCTAAATCCACCATAAAAATCGGGCGATGACGGCGCGCTTTAATTGCGCTTTCTACCATGCCCAAGCCGATAATCGGTAATTGGCTGGCGGTGGAAGTCACAACAATATCGAATTCGGCAAAGCGCTCTGGTAAGTCGTTGAGCAATATGGCTTGCCCGCCTATTTTTTGTGCAAGTTCTACGCCGCGCTCTAACGTACGGTTGGCTACTACGATAGATTTTGGTTTTTGTGCGGCAAAATGGTCGGCACACAGCGCAATCATCTCACCTGCGCCAATGAATAATACTTTTTGATTACTGATATCACCAAAAATACGTTGCGCTAACTTTACCGCCGCTGCCGCCATTGAAATGGAATTTGCCCCAATATCAGTGTTAGTGCGCACTTCTTTTGCGACTTCAAATGTACGTTGAAACAATATATGTAAAAGCGTGCCTAGCGTACCTGCATCTTGCGCGATTTT
>JBDSHU010000088.1:0-5981 GCA_039918335.1 Methylotenera sp.
ATCCATAAAAGCAGAACGCTCTTGCCAAGTCGCTTGTTCAAATGGTGGCACATGACAGCACATGTCTACAGAAGCGATCTCAAAACCTAACAATGCAAGCCAGTCTTTCATACGCGTAAGCGCAATAAATTGCCCATTCCAGGGAAAAGTACTTTGCCTAGCAAAGATTTTTTTTAAACCAGCCTTAACACCCCATAAACTGATCGAATTAAATCCTGAAATCAGTAAATGCCCCTCTGGCATCATCACTCGAGCAGCTTCGCGTAACACTTGATGTGGCCGCTCACTAAATTCCAAGCGATGTGGCAATAATAAAAGATCTAAACTCATATCTGCAAATGGCAAAAAATCATCTTCGCAATACAAATGATTATTGAGTGCTGCAACTTTATATGTGGATGACCGATAGCGATTAGGAATGCGTGAATTTCTCAATAAATCAAGTGGCAGCTCACCCATTTGCAAAGCATTAAACCCAAACAAATCAACTACTGCCTGATCGTATAAAGCCTGTTCTTTAGCCTGCAAATACTGGCCTACAGTGGTATTAAACCAAGCTTGCTGTGAGTTTTGTGCGTTTTGTATGCTCATCTTTTAATTGCCGCTACTACAGATTACAACGATTAATATTTCTATTGACATTTTAAGCACCCGCACAAATGATAATGATCATGCAACAATCTATACAAATTATACCCATTCCAGCATTTAAGGATAATTATATCTGGCTGATACACAATGGCGTGGATGCCATTATTGTAGACCCAGGTGATGCAATCCCTGTGCTAGAAATGCTATCCCGCTTAAAATTAAGCCTGCACACCATTTTAATCACGCATCATCACCATGACCATATCGGCGGTGTGAGTCGGTTAATTGAAGCGTATCCACATACAAAAGTATATGCCCCTAAATTAGAGAAATATCACTTTGAACATATCGCTTTAATTGAATCTGATGTCATCGAATTAAGTGAATTTAATCTTGTATTTGAAATTATTGATTTACCAGGCCACACATTGGGACATATTGCTTACTACTCCCATAACACTGATCACAAATTACTGTTTTGTGGAGACACTTTGTTTGGCGCGGGCTGCGGAAGATTATTTGAAGGTACTCCTGCACAAATGTTTAGTTCTTTGCAAAAATTGGCCGCGTTACCTTCCAATACAAAAGTATATTGCACGCATGAATATACAATGCACAATATTAATTTTGCATTGACTTTGGAACCTAATAACCAAGCACTTATCGAACGGTCTAACGAAACGCTGATGTTAAGGAGTTTAAATTTACCAAGTTTACCTTCGTCCATTGCTTTAGAACTTACAACCAATCCATTTTTACGATGCAATAGCGATGAAATTCAAGCCTCAATTCACCTAAGTCACGCTACACCCTTACAAATTTTCAGCATAATTCGCGAGATGAGAAATCATTACTAATCATCAATATAGCGCATATTTATAAAGTAAATATTTACATCATTTTATCTTGACGTAGCCCACTTTTTTTCGGTACTATAATTTACTACTTTGTTTCAGTACTGTGACTATGAGCTATTTATTGTTTTACCCATACGTTTTGCGCATTTGTCATTATATAAACCCTACTACAAAACTTAGCTTCCGCATGCACTCGCGATCATTTTCCAGCCTTGCAAATGTGATTTTATGCATTTTTGGCTTGCTGGCCAGCACATCGTCGTACGCAGAAACCAATGTGATGGGTGAAGAAATCATCATTTATGGTGACGATAACTTTAAAGCTGTGCCCAAAGAATTATCTAATAAAGACTTCATCAATAAAAATTTAGGCTATAAGGATTCAGAAGCTAAAGATGGCAATAATGACAACTTCGCTATCAATAACTCAGCCTCAAAAAAACTAGGTGGCTACCGCTTGGGTGATTCACTGGAAAGTAGCATTCAAGCCACTGCTAATAATGACGAAACAGATATCATTAGCACCGTAAACGATGATTTATGGCAACGCATTAAAAATGGTTATGCCATACCAAACTCTACTTCAGGCCTCATTGCCAAGCATGAAAGCTGGTATAGCTCGCGCCCCGACTATATGAAGCGCATG
Organism: Methylotenera sp.; assembly: GCA_039918335.1. Classification (GTDB taxonomy): domain Bacteria; phylum Pseudomonadota; class Gammaproteobacteria; order Burkholderiales; family Methylophilaceae; genus Methylotenera. Next base: position 2,095 of record JBDSHU010000088.1, read on the forward strand.
GTAGAACGCAGCCAAAAATACCTGTTTCATATTGTAGAAGAGGTAGAAAAGCGCGGCATGCCTACTGAAATTGCACTATTACCGATGATAGAAAGTGCTTACAACCCACAAGCCTATTCAACTAGCCGTGCCTCGGGTATTTGGCAATTTATTCCATCTACAGGGAAAAGCTTTGGTCTTAAACAAAATTGGTGGGTAGATAATCGACGTAATGTGACTGCCGCCACCGATGCCGCACTGACCTATTTGCAAAAACTGCATGGTATGTTCGGCGCTTGGGATTTGGCTTTAGCTGCATACAACGCAGGTGAAGGCACAGTAGGAAGAGCGATTAAGCGTAACCGTGATTTAGGTTTGCCTACTGACTACGAAAGTTTGAACTTACCGCCGGAAACTAAAAATTATGTGCCTAAATTACAGGCCATTAAAAACCTCATGACCAACCCCAATAATTATGGTCTGCAAATTCAAACTATCGCGAATAGTGCTTATTTCAGCAAAGTATCTGCCCCTGCCCAAATTGATGCGCATTTGGCAGCCAAGTTGGCAGGCATCAGTGATGATGAGTTTATAGCGCTTAACCCAAGTTATAACCGCCCAGTAATTGCTAGTATTGGCGATAAGCATGAATTACTGCTACCAATTGCCACAGCACAAACCTTCAAAAACAATTTAGCTTCCTATAATAAACCCTTGGTTAGCTGGAAAACTTATCGTGCGAAACGTGGCGAACGCATGGACAAAATTGCAGATAAGTTTGGTATTCAGGTTGCACAATTACGCACTGTGAATAACTTACCTGCACAGAAAAAAATTACAAGTACCTCTACAATTTTAGTGCCAAACGGTAATAAAGCAGATTTTAATCCCCAAAAAAACACTAGTTCAATTGCAACGCCAGCTGAAGGCAAAAATTCTGAAGGCAGAAATTTAAGTACGGATCAAAACTTTGAGAATTTAATTTCAAAGAACCAGGATTTAGAAAACCAAAATCTAGCAAACCAAGATTCAGAAACCATAGATTTAACGAGTGCTCAAAATGATGTTCTAATTAATAATGATAAAAACGCAGAAAATAATAGCGATGAAATTGAACCGGCGAAGTATCGTAGCGTCACACACAAAGTAAAAAGAGGCGAGCGTATGCAAACGATTGCCAACCGCTATGGTGTAAGCGTTAAGCAAATTATGGCATCTAATTCTTTGAAAAATAGTCGAGTAAATGCAGGACAAGTGCTTACGATAAAAAATGTAGTGACAAATACTAAAGTTGCAAGTAATTCGACTAAAACCCAAACTAAACTTGCTTCTAACAATAAAGATAAAAAGAAAACTTATACAGTGAAACGTGGCGATACTTTACATAGCATTGCGCAAAAATTTGATGTTGCAATTACCGATATCAAGCGATGGAATAGAAATGTCACAGCTAATATTCAGCCTGGAAACAAGCTTACTATTCATCCATCAGATGCCGCATAAAATATTAATCATTATATTGGCTGGTTGGCTTAATTCCATCTATGCAAGCTGCCAATAGTCAACACACAAATAATCAAATTAATAAGCATCAATCCGTTTTAATAGGGTTTGCTTGCGCCCTGGTTTTCACATTACTCTCAGGTTGTGGAGAATCCTCTACAAACAACGCATCCAATTCAGTGGATTACAGTAAAAATTACCCACCAACCAATGGCGGCACACTGATAGATGCCATGACAGGTGAACCTAGTGGGCTAATTGCCATGATTGCAGGCGAGTCGGCAGCCTCTGCCATTGCAAGTAACATATTCAATAGCCTGCTCAAATACGATAAAAATTTAGATCTTACAGGCGAGCTGGCAGAATCCTGGGAAGTGTCTAAAGATCAAAAAACCATCACGTTTCATTTAAAACCCAATCTTAAATGGGCTGACGACAAACCGTTAACCAGTGACGATGTTTTATTTACTTGGCAAAAAGTGACCGATGAAAAAACCCGCACCCCTTATGGCTCTGATTTCAAACTAGTCACTAAAGCTGAAACGCCTGACGCAAATACTTTTCGAGTGACCTATGCAGAGCCTTATGCGCCTGCGTTAGATACTTGGGCGGGTTTGCATATACTGCCTAAGCATCTACTTAAAGACCAGGACATTAATAACACTGCGTTTGCACGAAATCCCGTGGGTAGTCACTACTACAAATTAAGTAGCTGGAAAAATGGTCAATATCTTAAACTTACACGCAACGCTAATGCCACTCAAGGTCAAGCCAGGATTGATGCACTGCTTTCCCGCATTATTCCTGACAAGGCCGCGCAATTCCTGGAGCTTAGCGCAGACAATATAGATTCTATGGGCCTGAATCCTATTCAATATGCAAGGATTTTCCCAGCGAGACCAGACCTCAATAAAAACATTGCACTCTATAAAGAGCTAGGTAATAGCTATACCTATTTAGGCTTTAACCTAAAACGTAAACCTTTCGATGATATTCGGGTGCGACAAGCCATTAACTACGCGATTAACAAACAGGAAATTATCGATGGGGTGTTACTAGGCTTAGGCGAACCTGTGGCCTCTCCTTATAAACCAGGCACTCGTTGGAGCAACCCTGCACTTAAGCCCTACCCTTACGATCCCAATAAAGCAAAAGCGTTACTTAAAGAAGCTGGCTATGAAGACCATGATGGTGATGGCATTGTAGACAAAGACAGCAAACCTTTTGCATTTGAAATACTGACCAACCAAAATAAAGAACGCGAGATGACTGGTGTATTGATACAACGTCGGCTTAAAGAAGTGGGCATTGACGCCAACATTCGTGTACTTGAATGGGCAAGCTTTTTAGGGAGATTTATTAAACCTAAAGAGTTTGATGTCGTAGTATTGGGCTGGAGTTTATCTTTAGATCCAGATCAATACAGTATCTGGCATTCTAGCCAGCAAGCACCCGGACAGTTTAATTTTATTAGTTACAGCAATCCACGTGTAGATAAACTGCTAGAAGCTGGCAGATTGGAACTTAACTCTGATAAACGAGTTAAAATTTATCATGAGTTCGCGAAAATCCTACAGGAAGATAGTCCTATCGTGTACTTATCCGCCGGTTATGGCTTATCAGCTATTCATAAGCGAGTACGAGGCATCAGCAACCCAGCGCCTCCAGCCGGCATTGGGTACAACACTTACGAATGGTATATTCCTAAAGCGTATGCGCGTACAGAAATAAGCGAACACTAATCATGCTTAAATATTTACTTAAACGTTTTTTATGGATGATCCCACTATTAGTAGGCATTAGCTTGATTTCATTTTTTATCATGCATTTGGCACCTGGCGACATCACTACTAGCGAAGCGAGTTTTAATCCTAAAGCTAGTGAAGAGTCCCGCCAAAAATTACGTGAGTTATATAGCCTAGATAAGCCTGTGATTGTGCAATATGGCTTATGGTTAAAGCGCATGGTAACTTTGGATTTTGGCACTTCATTCGCATCACACCAGCGCCCCGTATTTTGGCAAACTAAAGATAAAGATGGCAATGTCACATTGGGCATGATTCAAGAAGCTCTACCCATTACCTTACTTATCAATGTGTTAAGCCTTATTTTGATCATAGCTGTCGCACTACCACTCGGCGTTGTTTCTGCGCTAAAGCAAAACCAGCTAGCAGATCGAAGTATCACGCTCTTTGTATTTATAGGTTTTGCAATTCCTGGATTTTGGCTTGCGCTCATGTTGATGTATTGGACTGGCGTACAAAATAATTGGCTACCTATTTCTGGCCTAGAAAGCATAGGGCATGAAAATATGCCTTGGCTGAGCCAAATAATAGATTCGCTGAAACATTTATTTCTACCGGTTTTCATTTCTGGACTGACTGGTTTGGCAGGGATTTCACTTT
>JBDSHU010000089.1:0-2780 GCA_039918335.1 Methylotenera sp.
TTACTTGTAAGCTCATTTGCATCATTCAGGCTGAATATATGTTGGCCAATTTTGCTTTTATCTAAATACACATCAAAAGCCCATTCTTTAGCCATTGCTGCTTGAGAAGCAAAGAGTGTGCTGGCTAAAATTATTAGTTGAGTAACCTTCATATTTTCTTGTCCTTCTGAAGATATACGTTACTTAACGGGATTTGGATGCACTTAATTTGAATGGATTTGATCAGGAAGATTTCATTAAGAAAAGGATTTATTTTGACAGTACTTTATTTGGGTAGACTTCCTTTAGGAAAACCAAGGAAAAAAAGCATTCGTACGTTTAATATACTCGGCATAAGCAGGGCGCCGTTCGCCGATGTCTTTTTCTAATAGCGCAACTCCGCTTACTTTAAATAAGAGTAAGCTCATTACGATAGGCCCGGCTATAGTCCACCATGCGCCGCCGGCAATGGCGATTAGATAAAATCCCCACCATACACAGAACTCGCCGAAGTAGTTTGGGTGACGGCTATAGCGCCACAAACCGGTATCCAGCACCTTACCTTTGTTGCTGGTTTTTGCTTTAAAAGTGGAAAGCTGCCAATCTGCGAGCGTTTCCCAAATAAATCCCAGAGCAATTAATAAGGTGCCCATATAGTCCCAAACGTTAAGGGCTGATTTAGACTCTATCGCGCCAAATAAAGGCATGGAGATGATCCAAGCTAATACTGCTTGTAGACCGAATATGATGTAGATGCTGGTAAACCAGAAATAGGGCTCATTGTTTTTCCGGATGGCAGCATAGCGATGATCCTCGTGTGAACTCCAATTACGCCAAGTTAAATAAGCGCAAAGCCTTACTGCCCAAATTGTGACTAAAACCAATATTAATATCGTACGAGAGCTCAGTTCGTAAAAGAGTAGGGTATAAGTGTAGGCTGACATCCCTATAAATAAGCTCCACATGCTGTCTACATGCGTGACATTGTCGCGGATAAGGCTGATCAGCCAGCCAACTAGGGCAAACAAACCAATCGACATCAACCCTGCTAAGTATATGTGCCAATGAATCACTAGGTTGATTCTCCAATTTTAGGTTGCGCAGACTTATCGGCTTCAAGGGCATCCACTTTAAAGCCATCTAATCTTGCTGAAATTAGCAATAGGAGTGGTGTTATAACCGCCCAACCAATGGACAAGGCAATATAACTATTCATACTTAATAATGTAACAGCGCCTAATTTTGCAGCGCTCCAATAAGCCAGTGGCCCGCCAATTGCGCCGAAAAGGATAGCAACTAATTTCCGATCGTGCATCCAGCGCAAGCTAACGTTTAATGCAGTAACAAAGCCAAGCCATAATGCTAATATCCATACAGGTACTATAGAAGCACTCCAGCCATGATGCGCATATTCAATTAGATTAGAGGACAACATTACTTGGTCAAAAGAAGCAGCGATTATTAAAGCGATTAACATCAAAAACGCTTCAAGTTTAGCTTGTTTAGCTTGGTATAAATGCCAAATGATGATGGCAGTCACTCCTACGCCTAACCAAGGCATTGCATTTGCCGCCCCTAAAACACAGGCAAACCATGCGATCTGGAACAAAATGAAATTGATAATGACCACAATTGATACTAATGAGTCAGTAATTTAAAGTGGACGCTCAAACTGGTAATGCGACACCCTCCACTCCTGGCCATTTTTGTAACCAAACAACTCCGCACAGGCCATGTAAAAAATACGCCAGCGATTCCGCCATTTAACAGCCTCGTTCGCACCATATGTATTTTCTAGAATCGGTGTAATTGAGTCTTGGTGTTTATCCATATTTTCCAGCCACGCATTGGCGGTTTTTTCATAATGCGTGCCATCCCAGCGCCAGCGTTGATTCAGCTTTAATTTTTTCTGGAAACGTAACGGTAAATCATCACTAGGCATCATGCCGCCAGAGAAGAAAAACTGGCTCATCCAATCGTCTTCACCTTGCACTTCAAACGCATAAGGCGTTGAGCGATGTACAAAAATATGCATAAAAAACTTGCCGCCGGGCACTAGCCAGTCATGCACTTTGCCATATAAAAGCTGATGATTGCGCATGTGTTCAAACATCTCGACTGATACGATACGATCAAATTGTTTTTGCTGTGTCCTGTCACCTAATACATGGTCACTCGGCGTGAAGGTATTCATATCACAAGTGATGACGTGAATATTCGTTAAACCTCGTTCTTTAGCTGTAGCAGTAATATATTCGCGCTGTGAGTTTGAATTGGAAACCGCTGTGATCTGGCTATTAGGGTAATGTGCTGCCATCCATAAAGTCAGGGAACCCCAGCCGCAACCCAGCTCAAGAATCTGCTGGCCATCATGCAAATCCGCATGTTCGCAGCTGAGTTGCAAGGCATTGGCTTCAGCTTCGTCCAGATTTTTGGTATCTGATAACCAAAAGCAACTGCTGTATTTACGATGTTGGCCTAAACATAATTGAAAAAACTTAGCGGGTACCTCGTAGTGCTGGGCATTAGCGAGTTCAGGTACTAAAGCAATAGGGGCTATATTCATTGCTGCAATAAAGTCAGATTCAATTTGCGCCCCTATTTCACAATTATGTGCGCTAATTTCATCTAATCGCGTTTGTGATAGTTTACGAATCCCTTGCCGGATCACGCTATCCGGCACTAAGCCTTTTTCTGCTAAGTTAATTGCTAAACTTGTTAATTGCATTGCTACCCTTTGCTTATTAATCTTGGTTTATTTTTAAGGTTTATTTCTTTTGGTTTAAATAGTTAGATCTGCG
>JBDSHU010000090.1:0-9245 GCA_039918335.1 Methylotenera sp.
TGGCAGCATGGAATTTTTACAAACCATTACGCGTAACAATCAAGTGTTATTGGAAGCTACGGTAAAACTAGCCTGTGTAAGCACGGCGAACTTCAAACCTGTAGCGATACCTGATGTAATTAAACAAAAAATGGCTTAACAAAAATAGCTAACAATTTATTGATTAACAATTGCTTATAAAAATCCAAATGGAACAATTATGAATGTAGGTGTCGCGAACGATATGTCGATTTTCACGCTGATTGCTGGCGCGAGTTTGCCAGTGCAGCTAGTAATGGCTATTTTGATCATTACTTCTTTATTTTCTTGGTGGTACATCTTTATTAAAGTAGCCACTATCAAACGTGCTGAAACTGATGCAGAAAGCTTTGAAAATGCATTTTGGACCGGTGGCGATTTGAATAAGCTGTTTGAAGGCCTCACTGCTGGACGCCGCAAACCGCAAGGCATGGCGAGTATATTTGAGGCAGGCTTTAAAGAATATGCACGGCATAAACAACAAGCACGTATGGGCGTGGCGGATGTCATGGAGGGTTCTCGTCGCGCCATGCGTGCGGCCTACAACCGTGAGCTTGATGAACTTGATGCACATTTACCTTTTCTAGCTTCAGTGGGTTCTGTCAGTCCTTATATTGGCTTGTTCGGTACGGTGTGGGGCATCATGAATGCATTTAGAGGCTTATCTAATGTCGCACAAGCTACGCTTAGCCAAGTCGCACCAGGCATTGCAGAAGCCTTGGTAGCAACGGCAATTGGTTTGTTTGCAGCTATACCAGCGGTAGTGGCTTACAATAGATTCGCATCAAGTGTTGATAGACTTTCAGTGCGATACGAAAGCTTCATGGAAGAATTTACCAACATTTTGCAACGTAAGTCATAAGGCGGCACACGATGTCACGTACGCGTAAACGCCGCTTGATGAACCAGATTAATGTGGTGCCTTATATTGATGTTACTTTGGTGTTGCTAGTGATTTTCATGGTCACAGCGCCGATGACTAACCCTGGCGTGGTCGATTTGCCTAAAGTCGGGCAGGCATTAAAACAGCCGCAGGTACCGCCGGTGGTGCTCACAGTCAAAAAAAATAACATCATTGAGCTGGAAAGCAAGCCGATGGCGCGCGATGAATTATTGTTAGCCGTTCGTCAGGCGCTGACTAAAAATCCGGAACGTTCAGTGGTGATTGCCGCTGATAAAAACGTGAAATACGACGATGTCATCGGCGTAATGGATTTACTCAAACAAAATAAAGTCGATAAAGTTGGACTTTTGCTAAAGCCAGCAAGCTGAAATTATTTTATCTAAACTCATGTTACGTCAGCGCGAAAATACAGTTTCATTTAAGGCAGGCCTATTATCTATTGGCGTACATGCCGTTTTAGTGATCGCGCTGCTAATTTCTGTAAATTGGAAGACGACACATCCTGTGAGCATTGCAGAAGTGGAGTTGTGGGATCATTTACCGCCTAGTAGCAATGTAATTAAGCCATTGCCAGAACCAGTAGAACCCATTAAGCCAGAACCGGTCATTAAAGAAGAGCCAAAACCAGAACCTAAGCCAGTGATTGAACCTAAAGAAGAGCCTAAAATAGACATTGCATTAGAGAAAAAAAAGAAAGAACTGGAGCAGAAGAAAGCAGATGAAAAGCTCAAGAAAGAACAAGACTTGCTGCAAAAGAAACAGTTAGCCGCTTTACAGGAAGAAGCGCGCAAGGATATTCAAAAACCGTCAAAACCAAATAATGAAGCTTTAAAAAAATTACAGCAAGAAGCGTTGGCCGATGAAAAAGCAGCAGGTGATCAACAAGCACTTGGTGCAAAAGCTGCAGCTAACGCGGGTATCGTTGACGAATATAAAAGTAAAATTAGTGCAAAAATTCGTGGTAACGTGAATAAAACCTTGTGTGGTGATGGTAACCCGGAACTTAAATTTGATATTGGCTTGCTGCCTACAGGCCAATTAAGTGGCAATCCTAAATTAATTAAATCCAGTGGAAATTCTGCCTGTGACGAGGCTGTAGAGCGAGCGATTATGGCCTCTGAACCTTTGCCGTTGCCAAGTGATGGCTCACTATTTTCGCAATTTAGAAACTTAAATTTAAAATTTCGCCCAAACGATGGTAACTAATCTTTTGGCGCTTAATTAAAGTGTTGAATGTAACAAAGTGTAAATCGTGTGGCGTCAAAATTTGATTGCAGTAGAATTTAACTAAATATTTTACGATTAAATTTTCCAATCCTAATTTTTCAATTCCAATAATTTGACTTTAAGAGTCTAGTCAAAGATAAATTAAAGACATTACATAGCCTATGAATATATTTGGATTCCAAAATGTGCTGACAAATGCACTCAAATTAATTATATTTTCTTTAAGCTTGTTAGCGGCATCATCTGCACAAGCAGCTTTAGAAATTGAAATCAGCGGTGGTGGAGCGCAGCAGGTTCCAATCGCAATTGTGCCATTCGGCGGCGCAACTTCTCAAGGAAACATCAGTAGCATCATTAACGCAGATTTAAAGCGTAGCGGATTGTTTCGCGTGCTGGAAACTGGTGGAGTAGCCAGTCATCCTACAGACATTTCACAAATCAAATATGCCGAATGGGCTGCATTGCAAGCACAGGCAATGGTGGTGGGTAACGTAGAAGCCCTACCTGGAAATCGCTTAAAAGTATCATTTCAATTGGCCGATGTACTTAAACAAAACCAGCTGATTGGTATGCAATACAACATTGCACCGAATCAACTTAGAACTACCGCACACAAAATTGCCGATGCAATTTATCAAAAATTAACCGGTGAGTCAGGCATATTTGCTAGCCGTATCGCCTACATCAATAAAAGTAAGGGACGTTATGCTCTACAGGTAGCTGATGCGGATGGTGAAAATCCACTGACGATGGTGTCATCTAAGGAGCCAATTATTTCTCCCGCATGGTCGCCAGATGGTAGCAAAGTTGCTTATGTATCGTTTGAAAAGAAAAAACCGATTATTTATGTGCAATCACTGAATGGCCAGCGTACAACACTGGCCAGCTTTAAAGGTAATAATAGCGCGCCTGCATGGTCGCCAGATGGTGGTAGATTAGCCATTGTGCTGACTTATGGCGCAAATTCCCAGGTGTATACCATTAACGCAGATGGCTCTGGTTTAAAACAACTGACGAAAAGTAATGCCATTGATACCGAACCTACTTGGTCGACTGATGCAAAATGGATTTATTTTAGTTCCGACCGTGGGGGGAACCCGCAAATTTACAAGGTATCTTCGGCTGGCGGTGAGCCGCAACGTGTGACATTTGAAGGTGCTTACAATGTAAGTCCACGTTTTTCACCTGATGGAAAATCATTGGCGATGATACGTAATGACGGCGGTAAATTTCGTGTAGCTTTGCAAGATCTAACCAGCGGGCAGGTACAGTTGTTAAGTGAAGGTTCGCAGGACGAATCACCTAGTTTTGCACCGAATGGCCGTGTATTGTTATATGCAACCCGTGTAGGCGGTCGTGGCGCTTTGGCTGCAGTTTCTGCAGATGGTAGAGTAAAACAGCGCTTGAGTGAATCTGGTGGCGATATACGTGAACCAGCTTGGGGCCCGTTAATTAAGTAAACTCAATAGGGTTTAAGTCAAGTTAAGCTAGGTATTTATTAGCTAGTTAATTTAGTTGTGCCTATCAGGGCATTGTTTTTAAATATGTTTTTTGTATATTATTATTTGAGTATTATTTTTTAAGGAGAGCAATATGAATAGACCTACATGGAATACAAAAGTATTAAGCACGTTAGTATTGGCGTTAGTGCTGGCAGCTTGTAAAAGCACACCAATGGTTGAGAAACCGGCAGTGGTAGACAAAAGCCCATCAACCCAAGGTGCTAAACCAGCAGATGGTGCTGATACCTCAGCGATTAAAGAGGTGACGATTGATGGTAATGCAACGGACAGTAATAACCCATTAAAAGACCCGAAAAACATTTTATCAAAACGTAATATCTATTTTGATTTCGATAGCGATGCAGTTAAAGCAGAATATCGTCCTGTGCTAGAAGCGCATGCAAAATATCTGCTTGCTAACGGTAACGCAAAAATGGTCTTGCAAGGTAATACCGATGATCGTGGTACGCGCGAGTACAACTTGTCATTGGGTCAACGTCGTTCAGTTGCAGTGAAAAAATCACTGAATCTATTAGGTGTGCAAGATAAGCAAATTGAAACAGTTAGCTTTGGTGAAGAAAAAGCCACCACTAATTGTGCTGATGACGCCTGTGCACAACAAAACCGCCGTGTAGATGTTGTTTACGAAAACGAGTAATTCTTTAATTATAGACGCTTAAATACGATGAAAAAACTGACTCTGGCTAGCTTGCTTTTAGCAATACAACTATTTTCCATGAATACGCACGCAGCTTTGTTTGACGACAAAGAGGCACGGAAAAAGATTATTGAACTAGAAGCCAGCATGAATAGCCAGAATCAGGCGACTAAAGCTGAGTTGACGAAAAATTACCAAGCGCTCGAACAGCGTGTGATCGCGATAGAAGCGATTACCAAAGGGCAAGTGCTTAATGATATGTTAAATCAAGTTGAGTTTTTGAAGCAAGAAGTGGCGCGACTGAAAGGTGAACTTGAAGTCGCAACACATAACGTAGAAGCAACGCAGCAACGCCAAAAAGATTTATACGGCGACACGGATACACGTTTGCGTAAATTGGAAAGTGGCGCACCAATAGCAGCGACAGGTACTGAAGCTGCAGTGAGTGAAGCAGCACCGGCAGTTGCAACTGCCGTACCTAGTAAAAGTACCCTGGAGTATCAATTGCTCGAATTAGCCAATGGCTTGTCTCGTGAATCCAAACATAAAGATGCTTTTAATGCTTATGATAAATTTCTAAAAGATTACCCAAACAGCGCCTTAGCGCCAGAAGCTAAATATGGTTTGGGCTACTCGCAATTCGCGTTAAAAAATTATAAGTCTGCAATCGCCACGCAACAGAAATTAATCGATATGCATCAAGATAGCCCTAAAGTACCTGATGCAATGTTTAACATGGCCAATAGCCAGATTCAACTCGGGCAAGTGAGTAATGCAAAAAAAACCTTGCGTGATTTAGTCGCAAAATTCCCAAATAGCGAAGTGACGCCCACAGCACAAAAACGTTTAAAAGCATTAGAGGCAATTAAGTAATCCTCCCGATTAAGAACGTTGATAAGCAAATCTTCAACTTAACTGGTTTTAAGTTAAAATGGCGCCCATAATTATATTGGCGCTATTTTTTTGACTAAGCATTCCATTAACTGATTCATGAAACTCAAGATTCACGAAATTTTCTATTCACTACAAGGTGAAAGCTCGCGTGTGGGGTTGCCCACAGTGTTTGTGCGGCTCACCGGATGCCCTATGCGCTGCGTATATTGCGATACCGCTTATGCATTTAGCGGCGGCAATAATATGGAAATCAGTGATATTTTGCTCAAAGTAGCTGAATACGGCACACAATATGTCACCGTGACAGGCGGTGAGCCACTCGCGCAAAAAGATTGCCACGTATTACTTAAAGATTTATGCGATGCGGGTTATAGCGTATCGCTAGAAACAGGAGGTGCAATCGATACAAGTTTAGTGGATAAACGGGTATCAGTAATATTGGATATTAAAACACCAGGCTCAGGCGAGATGGAAAACAATAAATGGGGAAATTTAGCGCACCTTAAAAGTACTGACGAAGTTAAATTTGTGCTTTGTGACCGTGCAGATTACGAGTGGGCAAAGCAGATATTAGTGACGCATGAAATTACAAAAAAATGCCCGGTATTATTTTCACCTGTATATAAGCAAGTAAATCCAACTGAATTAGCCGAATGGGTGTTGGCAGATAAACTCCCAGTGCGTATGCAAGTGCAACTGCACAAAATACTGTGGGGCGAAAAGACTGGCGTTTGATCTGATTGTAGTCAATAAATAGATTTCAAATATGAATAGTAAAGTTAAAAAAGCAGTGGTATTACTTTCTGGTGGTTTAGATTCCGCCACTTGCCTTGCCATAGCGAAGTCTCAAGGCTTTGAATGTTATTGCTTGAGTCTAGATTATCACCAGCGCCATATTGCAGAATTGCATGCGGCTAAAAATGTGGCAGAAATCATGGGTGCAGCTGCACACAAAACTGCGAATCTAGATTTATCTTTATTTGGCGGCTCGGCGTTAACAGACGACGCGATTTCTGTGCCCGAAAGTGCAACTGTCGGCATCCCAATCACCTATGTGCCAGCACGAAACACTATTATGTTATCTCTAGCCCTAGCGTGGGCCGAGGTCTTGCAGAGCCAGGACATCTTTATCGGTGTAAACGCGCTGGATTACTCTGGCTATCCAGATTGTCGCGGTGAATACGTGAAAGCGTTCCAAACGATGGCAAACTTGGCTACTAAAAGTGCGGTGGAAGGCCATACCATTACAATCCATGCGCCACTGATTGATATGACCAAAGCACAGATTGTGACTTTAGGGTCGGAGCTAGGTGTGGATTATGCGATGACGGTTTCATGTTATCAGGCAGATAGTTATGGCGAAGCATGTGGGTTGTGTGATTCTTGCCGATTAAGACGTGAAGGGTTTGCTGCGGCCGGCTTGGATGACCCAACACGTTATAAATCAAGCGCGCCATAAAAAACATCTATTAATATACTGATTAAAATAAAGTTAACGACAACTTTATTAACAGTTAAATACATAAACTTCTTGCCAAAGCCCCTATAAATAACGTAAAATCCGCGGTTTTCTGCAGTATATTTTCATTAAAGAGAACAAAGATTATGGTTATTATTCGTTTAGCTCGTGGTGGCGCGAAAAAAACTCCTTTCTACAACCTAGTAGTAGCAGATTCACGCAATCGTCGTGATGGCCGCTTTATTGAGCGTGTTGGTTTTTATAATCCATCAGCTAAAGCAGGTGCTGAAGCGCTACGTGTAGACCAAGAACGTGTTACTTTCTGGCAAAGTAACGGCGCGCAATTGTCAGATACAGTGGCCCGCTTAGTTAAATTCCATGCAAAAGGCCCAGAGCACGCGATTGCTTCTAAAGCAAAAGATGCTGAGAAAGCTGATGCTGTTAAAGCAAAAATCGCCGCTGTAGAAGCTGCAAAAGTTAAAGCAGCAGCTGATGCCGCTAAAGCTGAAGCAGATGCTAAAGCCGCTGCCGATGCTGAAAAAGCCGCAGAAGCAGCTAAAGCTGCCGCTGCAGAGGCAGCAGCCGTAGTTGAAGCTCCTGCTGTTGAAGCGTCAGTAGAAGCTACTGAAACGCCAGCTGCAGACGCTTAAATTTTCCCAATGCTTATTGCTGTGTCTAATTGATATGGCTTTAGCAGCGAAATATTTTAAGCAATGAGTGATATGGTAGTCATGGGGCGCATAGTAGCGCCCTACGGCGTTTTTGGCTGGCTAAAAGTAGTGCCGGATACAGAGGCGTTTGACGGCTTGTTTGACTACGATAGTTGGTGGTTAGGTAAGGGTGACGATTGGCGTGAAATGGTGGTTGAAACTGCCAAAGTTCACAACGACGTCATCGTGGTCAAGCTAAAAGGCATTGATGACCGTGATGCAGCGCTTGCTTGCAAAGGCAAGCAAATAGCTGTTCCTAGAGCGCAATTGCCAGAAGCGGATGACAACGAATATTACTGGTCAGATCTAATAGGTGTCCGTGTCAAAAACCTGCAAGATATTGACTTTGGCTTGATTGTAGATGTGTTTGAAACTGGTGCTAACGACGTTATTGTTGTGAAACCTGACATAGCGCAAGCTATACCGCCGAAAAACATTGAACCTAGTAAAAGTGCGGAAGCCGATAAAAAAGCAGTGAAAGAGTTGCTACAAGAAAGATTATTGCCTTTTATCGATGCGGTGGTGCTTGAAGTTGATTTGAAAGCGAAAACGATGTTGGTAGATTGGGATGCGGACTTTTAGTCGCTAAGTTTATGCGTTTTGATGTCATCACGCTGTTTCCTGAAATGTTTGATGCCATTACCAAGCATGGTATTACTAGCCGGGCGTTGCAACAAAAGATTTATGATTTGCAGTTATGGAATCCACGCGATTTTACGACTGATAATCATAAAACGGTAGATGACAGGCCTTACGGTGGTGGTCCGGGAATGGTGATGTTGGCCGAACCGTTAGAAAAAGCCATAAAAGCAGCAAAAGATAGTCAAGCTGCGGAGTTTGAGCAACAAGTAGATGCAGATAAAGAGATAGGTACAGTAAAAAACAAAGAAAACTGGGTGATTCATTTCTCACCAGCGGGTAAACCACTAACGCATCAAAAAGTGATGCAGTTGAGTAAAAAGCAAAGTTTAGTATTGCTCACGAGTCGTTATGAAGGTGTTGACCAGCGCCTGATAGACGCCCAAGTGGATGAAGAATTGTCGATGGGTGATTATGTGTTAAGTGGCGGTGAATTACCCGCCATGGCGTTAATAGATGCGATTGTGCGGCAGTTGCCAGGTAGTTTGGGCGATGGTAATTCTGCAATTGAAGATTCATTTGTAGATGGCTTGCTGGATTGTCCGCATTACACGCGACCAGAAGAATATAACGGTGTGAAAGTGCCAGAGGTGTTGTTATCTGGCAATCATGCAAAGATCAAGCAGTGGCGTTTGAAAATGTCATTGCAAAGAACTCGGGATCAACGTCCCGATTTATTGGCCGCAAGGCCGTTGACGAAAGAAGAAGCTCGGCTGCTACAGCAAGACTAGTTGCAGGAACAAGCGTCTTTATAATTAAAAGGAACCCGCTGAGGTTAAATCGAAAGATTTAAAACCAAGGCGATATAAAGGAAATATAGAAAATGGCAGATATCATTAAAATGCTAGAAGAGGAAGAGATTGCCCGTTTAGGCAAAACGATTCCAGTATTCTCACCAGGCGACACTGTAGTGGTTGGCGTGAACGTAGTTGAAGGTACACGTAAACGTGTACAGTCATACGAAGGCGTTGTAATCGCTAAACGTAACCGTGGCTTAAACTCATCATTCATCGTACGTAAAATCTCATCTGGTGAAGGTGTAGAGCGTACATTCCAAACTTACTCACCATTGATTGCTTCAATCGAATTGAAACGGCGCGGTGATGTACGTCGTGCGAAACTGTACTACCTACGTGAGCGTTCAGGTAAATCAGCACGTATTAAAGAAAAATTAGTTGCACGTGATAAAGAAGTAATGGCGCCAGAAGTAAAAGGTTAAGCTATTAGAAATAGG
>JBDSHU010000091.1:0-2950 GCA_039918335.1 Methylotenera sp.
CTCTAACCCTGCAACTTACACTGGCCTATTCACCCCGATTCGTGATTTATTTGCAGGTGTGCCAGAAAGCCGCGTACGCGGTTACGGACCCGGCAGATATTCATTTAACGTTAAAGGTGGTCGTTGCGAAGCTTGCCAGGGCGATGGTGTGATTCGTGTGGAAATGCACTTCTTGCCTGACGTATATGTGCCGTGCGATGTATGTAAAGGTCACCGTTACAATCGCGAAACATTAGAGATTCAGTTCAAAGGCAAAAATATTCGCGAAGTATTGGAAATGACCGTTGAACAAGCACACGCATTCTTTAGTGCGCAACCGGTCATTTCACGCAAACTTAAAACTTTGCTAGATGTAGGTTTAGGCTATATCACCCTAGGCCAAAGTGCGACGACATTATCTGGCGGTGAAGCACAACGCGTTAAATTGGCTTTGGAGCTAAGCAAACGTGATACAGGCCGCACCTTATACATTTTAGATGAGCCTACTACTGGTTTGCATTTTGCTGATATTCAACTATTGCTCGATGTGATTCACCGCTTGCGCGATGCAGGCAATACGATCGTGATTATTGAACATAACCTGGACGTGATTAAAACGGCAGATTGGATTGTGGATATGGGGCCAGAAGGTGGTGATGGCGGCGGTATGATTATTGCCGAAGGTACACCAGAACATGTGGCGCTTAGCGATGCAAGCTATACCGCTAAATACTTGAAAACCATGTTATAGCTCGCTTTAAATTATGAAAATTGCAAAAAAATATACCGGCTTATTATTTGCTTTTGTCATGTCTTTGCTGATGGCATTCCTGATGTCCGGTGTATTAACGGCTGTATTTACTGGATTCAACCGCCAGTTCTTTACGCATTGGATGAATGGCTTTGTGCATGCTTGGCCAATTGCGTTTCCTGCAATTTTAGTAGTTGCGCCTTTAGTGCGAAAAATAGTCGCAGCACTCACTGAAGAGTAAATAGCTTGTTTATTCAGGCACCTTTTATTTAGGCACCTCGGCAAAACGCATACGCGCTTGAATGGTTGCCGTGCGCCGATTTAAATAACGCGTAGATTTATGTGCATCATAAAAACGCGGGTTAGGAATCATCGCCGCCAATTTAGCCGCTTGACCTCTGCTTAAATTGGCCGCATTCGTCTTGTAATAATGTCTTGCTGCAGCCTCCGCGCCAAATACGCCATTGCCCCACTCAATCACATTCAAATATATCTCTAAAATACGTCGCTTACTGAGCACGTTTTCCAGCATCAAAGTAATAATGACTTCTTCGCCTTTGCGCCAAGGCGTGCGCTTGGTAGACAAAAATAAATTTTTAGCCAGTTGCTGACTAATCGTCGAACCTCCAGCGACGATTTTGCCTTTTTTAAGGTTTTTTTCATAAGCTTTTTGGATGCCGTCCCAATCAAAGCCTTCGTGATCTAAAAATTTAGAATCTTCAGAAGCAATCACTGCGCGTTTCAGATTCATCGATATTTTCGGATAATCTACCCACTTATAACGTAACTCGACATCAGGATTTTTCTCTTGCATCACTTCAAGGCGATCTTCCATAAACGCGCTTGAGGAGGGATTAAATTTAATCCACCAGCATATGTGCAGAAATATCCAAAGCTGGTATAAAAACAGCAAGGTAAGGAGTATGACTATCCCGCGTGCGAGATAACCGCCAAAGCTAATTGAGGTGGCCTTGTATTTGTTATTTAGTATCCAACTCATCATCATTCTAGGCTTTGGTTATTTTGACTTTTACAACTTACTAATATTTAAACTGCTAGCAGTTTAAGGTTTCTAAAATTAAAGCTTTCTAATGGCCTCCATTACACTTTGTGTTTCTGGTCGCACACCGCGCCATACATAAAATGCTTCCGCTGCTTGTTCAACCAGCATGCCTAGTCCATCGGAAACATTTGCATTGCATCTGCGCGCAAACGCCATAAAAGGCGTTTCCCGACCGTACATCATATCGTAGGCCAAAGCTTGCGATGCAAAAATACTCGCTGGTAACGGCAGCAAAGTATCAGTAAGCCCTGTTGAAGTCGCGTTAATGACAATATCAAATTGCTGACCGTGCAAATCCTCAAAAGCATAGGCATTCACTGAAACAAACTGATAATCACCTTGTGCTTCAACCTTTTTAACCATGCTAATGGCTTTATCTAAGGTACGATTTGTAATGACTAACAGCGAAGGTGAGCAAGCGAGTATCGGATGCAATACGCCTTCTGCTGCACCGCCTGCCCCAATAAGTAACACGCGCTTTCCTGCTATTTTAATCTGCAAGTTCTGCTCGATATCACGCACTATGCCGGCACCATCAGTGTTATCACCTGTGATGCCTTGCTCATCAAAAATTAACGTATTCACCGCGCCTGCATCATTTGCACGTACTGTTAAATGATTGGCTAATTGAAATGCTTCCAGCTTAAAAGGCACGGTGACATTTGCACCTTTAAAGCCGCTTAGGCGCATGGCTTGTACAGTAGCGATAAAGCCATCCAATGGGGCAAGAATGCGTTCATACGCCATTACTTGCCCTGTTTGTTTAGCAAATACAGCGTGGATTAAAGGGGATTTACTATGTGCAATAGGGTTGCCAATCACGGCATATCGGTTATTAGCGAGTAAAGGCTGATCTAAATCTGTCATTACTTAATTAGACCAAGGCAATCCAGCATGTTTCCAGCCATTGATTAAAGTACGTTGGTGCAAGCTATTGGCTTCGCCCTCAAAGCCTTCAAGCATATTGTAAACATTCTTAAACCCCAGTTGATTTGCCACTACTGCAGCATTGTGAGAACGACCACCTGTGCGGCACATAAAAACAACCGTTAGACTTTTATCAACAGTTTCAACCAATTGCTTAGCAAACTCAGTATTTGTAACCATGCCTGGATAAAATGCCCATTCGATATGCGTAGCCTGCGGTATTTTTCCTA